>JBBIPQ010000021.1:0-22728 GCA_037442785.1 Nitrospirota bacterium | reverse complement strand
GAGTTTGAGGCAAGATATGAGGAAGAGAGGATAAGGAAGGCAGCATGACCTCTACAACTTTTTGGCATAAAAATGTCTTGACAAAAGGGGTGCAGTACATCTATATTTTATTGATGCTCATGACCATGCTTTCCATAAGTGGATATACTTAATAAAAAATTGTCACAGTCGCACATTAAATAGTGCCACAGAGCGATAGTGCGACCGTGCAACACAAGAGAAGATGTACAAACGACAAAGATGTTTAATGTTAAGGAGACCCTTATATCCTGATGCAATGGGATATTTTTATTCCCTGCTTCATAAGTTTTATACACAGGGGGAAATGCCAAACAGCGATCCTAAGACTATAGGAACAATGTGCATTCAGGTTCCCAAGGGCTTTGTCTATATATGCAAACCATTTCTATAGTAATTGTGGTGATATTGGGAATAAAAATGCTCGTTTAAATGTATAATAGATAATGTCAAAGGAGGTAAGAGGATGGACTGGCTTAAGATAGCTATTGATTACGGGATAATAGGTTTCCTTGTCCTGTTGAGTATTATAGCCATTGCTGTGGCTATAGAGCGGTATATGGCTTATAAGAATACTAGGACAGAGGATTTTACGGATAAAAAGGCCCTTGAGCTTGAACTCACAAAAAAGCTCCACATCATAGCTACTATAGGAAGCAATGCCCCTTACATAGGGCTTTTAGGAACTGTCCTTGGTATAATGCTTACCTTCTATTCAATGGGAAGGGAAGGCTTTATGGATACAGGGAAGATCATGATAGGCCTTGCCCTTGCATTGAAGGCGACTGCTGCAGGACTTCTTGTGGCAATTCCTTCAGTTGCACTCTACAATTTTCTACTGAGAATGGCAAAGGTGATATTGATTCAGTGGGAGATAAGGAATGGAAGAGAAAGAGTTTGATTATATGAATGTTATTCCCCTTGTGGATGTGATGCTCGTTCTGTTAACTATAGTCCTTACAACATCTACATTTATAGCCACTGGCGTTATACCTGTGGAACTTCCTAAGGCATCCAAGGGGCAGGCAGATACATTAAAGACCCAGACCATAGAGATAGACAAAAGAGGAAATCTATATCTTAACTCAAAGCCAGTAACGCTTGATATTCTGAAGGACTCTATATGCAACCTCGATAGGTCTATACCGATGCTCATAAGGGCAGATAGGGATATTGCATTACAGACATTTGTGGATGTCCTTGATGTCGTTAAAAAACTTGGTTTTAAAAGGGTGAGCATCCAGACAATGCAGAGGAGTTAGATGAGTCGAGAGTTCAAGGCCTTTTTGTTATCCTTTGTTCTACATGCCATGATATTCATGGCCTTCTTCAGTGTGAGTAGGACCATGGTTACTTACAGCAGACCGATCCTTATAGATTTCAGCATTGAAGAAACCGCTCTCCCTGTTAAAAAAGAGATAAAGAAATCACTTTCTAAAGAAGAAAAGACCCTTAAGAAGGAGATAGGGCTAAAGACAAATAAAGAGATAAATACTCCTCAACCATTAATCCCCAATAATCTGACACCTGTCAGGGACATTCCTGAAGAACAAAGCACTCCAAAAAATCTGCAGGTTGTTGAGAACCCTCCTCAAGCAGTTCCTGCTGCAGAACCCCATGGACATTTTACAGAGAATGATTTAACTGGCGAAGTGGCGAATCGTAGAACAGGCGAGGTGGAAAAAGGCCATTCACCTATTCACCCATTCACCCATTCATCAAATAGCGGAGATTCTCCAGAGAAGGCGAGGCAGAGATACCTAAAGGAGCATTTTGCTTACATCAGGGATATAATAACAAAGAACCTCTCCTATCCATACATGGCAAGAAAGATGGGATGGGAGGGAAGGGTGACCGTATCATTTGTTGTCTCTGAGGATGGTTCAGCCAGCGGTATAAAGATAATCGAGAGTTCAGGCTTTGATCTCCTGGATAAGAATACCGTTGATACTGTAAGGAAGGTTTCCCCCTTTCCAAGGCCTCCTGTTAGAGCTGAGGTTGTGGTGCCTGTGGTCTATAGGTTAAACTGAGACATTGGAGATATTTGTATGATCAAAGGTTTAAGACCTCGCTGGTTAAAAAAAGCAGGTGTAATCTTTTTAGGGATTATATTCCTCATGCTTTCTATTCTATTTCTTTCATACTGCTCGAGACAGCCCCTGTATCCCTCTGCTCCGATCAATGGTGATAAGGTTGTTATCGATATAACCAATCTTAATGAAGGGATACCAGCATTTTATTCATATGATTATAATAAAAAGAGGATAAATTTCTTTGTCATTAGGATTAATGGAAGGGTTTCATCGTATCTTGACGCATGTTCTTCCTGTTATCCTAAGAGGCTGGGTTTTGGATTTGATAATGGCTATATATACTGCAGGTCCTGTGATGTAAGATATCCTGTTAATGAGATCGAAAAGGGATTGGGGAGTTGTTATCCCATAAAGATACCGGGTGAGGAAAAAGACGGAGGTTATCTAATTTCCATTAAGACCCTTCAGGAGGGAGCGAATAAATTCTAACCTTTGAGATACAGGGTACTGCTTGTAAATCCATGGATATATGATTTTGCTGCCTATAGCTTCTGGTCAAGGCCCCTTGGCCTTATAAAGGTGGCAGAATACCTGAGTGCCTTTGATGTCTCTTTAACCTTTGTCGATTGCACAGACGCTATCACCCAATCAAGATATGGCAAAGGCCGTTTCAGAAAGGAAATTATCAATAAACCAAATATCCTGAAACAGATACCGAGATTTTATAAGAGATACGGAATCAGTATAGACGAGTTCATTGAAAGGGTCAGAAGTGATAGGCCCTATGACCTTGTACTCGTTACCTCTATAATGTCCTACTGGTATTTAGGAGTTCAGAAGTCCATCGAGATACTGCGGGACTTCTTCAGATTTACTCCAATCATTCTCGGAGGGATTTATGCCACCCTCTATGCAGATCATGCCTCTGCGAATATGGGAGCCGATGCCCTGTATGTGGGTGAATTGAACAAGGGATTTGAGATGCTTCTGAGAACCTTTGGCTTCAGGCTAAAAAAGAAAAGGGATCCAATACCATTTTATAGAATGAATCTCTATGATCATTATTCTTTTTCACCCATCCTGAGCTCTGTGGGATGCCCATACCGCTGTTCTTACTGCGCCTCTGGCCTGCTGAGCCCGAGGTTTTCTAAGAGACCTGTTGATGATGTCTTGAGAGAGATAACAGAACTTTACGGGATTGGTGTAAGGGATTTTGCATTTTATGATGATGCCCTTTTAACAGGGGCAGAGGATCATATAAAACCCTTACTGAAAGGATTGATAAGAAGTGGTATCGATGCAAATTTTCATACTCCAAATGGTCTTCACGCAAGATTCATAGATGATGAACTGGCCTATCTAATGAAGAGGGTGAATTTTAGAACCATCCGATTGAGTCTCGAGACAGTGAACCCAGTCAGACAGAGTGAAAGCGGTGGAAAGGTTAACAATGAAGATGTGGTGAGGGCTGTATCAAATCTTAAGAGGGCAGGTTTCTCCAGGAATGAGATAGGGGTATACCTGATGTATGGATTGCCAGATCAGACGATTGAGGAGGTTATTGATGGCATAGAATTCCTCAAGGGTCTTGGTGTAAGGATAAACCTGACGGAGTTCTCACCCATCAGAGGAACGCAGACATGGAATGATCTCATTAATAATGGGGTCATCAGGGATGATATTGACCCATTGCTCACAAATAATACTGTCTTTTCTCTCCTTTACAGTAACCTTAATCACGATGATATACAGAGGATAAAGATAGATGTAAATATGTATAACTCCCTTTGCTTTTGATTTTGTTTCCGTTCACTTCGCAATCACCTTTTTGTCTCGGATTAATCGATTAATATGATATAATTTTGTTAGGAGGGTAGATGGAGAATAAATCAAGAATGGAATATGAAAGGTTTTTGAACAGATGTCGCAGGGTTGAGAGGAGGATATTGAATCGCTATCCTGATATGGACCCGCATGATCTACACCTGATTGTGAGGAATATATTGATGCCAAAGAAATGGGGGAAAAGATTTCTTCTTAGAAAAATAAGAGGGCGATATGTCCCCTGATGAGATAATTCTTGAGAGGGTCCTCAGGGAAATAAAAAGGGTTGGTCTTGAAGCCATACTCGTTGGAAATGTAGCTGCTGTCCTTCAAGGTGTTCCAGTAATGACCCAGGATATTGATTTCTTTGTTAGAGATACAAAACTTAACAGGGAAAAGATCATTAAGTTTGCAAAGAATCTCGGTTTAACTCTCTATAAAAGAGATAATGCGATTAGTGATGTTATTTCTGCAGAAAGTAAGGATTTTGTTATTGATTTTGTTTTCGGTCTCGCCCCTGATCAGAAGTTTGAGAGTGTAAGAAGTCGTGCAAAACGAATAAAGATAGGAAATCACTTTTGTTACATTGCAGATCTAAATGATATTCTAAGGTCAAAAAAGTATGCAAATAGACCAAAAGACAGGGCAGTAATTGGGTTAATTGAGGATACGATTAAGATTAAGAGGGAGATTTAGAGGTTTTTAAAGCTGCCCTCATAATCTCTACAGGAGCCTTCTGACCAGTCCAGATCTCGAAGGCCAGTACACCCTGATATAGAAGCATTCCGAGGCCATTGATCGTCTTACAACCCTTTTGTCTTGCTGCCCTGAGAAGAGGCGTATCCCTGTATATGAGATCGCACACAACCTTATCACCTGTTATCATAGAAATATCTACAGGACAGGGATCCGTGTCTTTAAGGCCAAGGGGTGTTGCATTAATGATGGTATCTGTTTCTTTAAGGTCTGTTATCCTGTCAATGATATAGACATTATCCTTCAGCCTTTTGAGGTCATTCACAAGTCTTGACGTCTTTTCAATTTCTATATCCGTTATGCCTAAGGCCATGGCTTCCCTGCAGAGATAGAATCCTATCGCCCTTGATGCACCCCCGGCACCGATGATTATGATCCTCCTATCTTTTATATCTACCCCAGCATCCTTAAGTGATTCCATGAAACCCCTTCCATCCGTATTAAAGCCTCTCAGCACACCATTATCATTCAGGATGGTATTTACCGCACCTATAAAAGAGGCCTCCTCATCAACCACGTCCAAAAACGGTATTACCCTTTCCTTATGCGGTACTGTTACATTAACACCCTTCAGGTTCAATGCCCTTATCGCCTTAACAGCATCCTCAAGAAGATCTGGCCTGACCGGAAAGGTAACATAACAGTAATCAAGGCCAAGGTGATCAAAGGCAGCATTATGCATTGACGGGGAAAGACTATGTTCAACAGGGTATCCAATAAGTCCAAGGATCCTGGTCTTACCGCTAATCCTCATTTTTGACCTCCAGGGCATTAATAAAACCTGATGGTGTGGCATCAATAACCTTTGTATTGATGCCGATCGCATCCTGTAAATCCTTAACTGATATATCATCAAGAAAAACCTTGTTAATTTCCAACGAGTCTTTTTGGCCTGTTAGAGCCCTGTCTTCTGATTTTAAAACAGTATCAGGGATCAGCAAGATCGTCTTTTCAAGTTCCTTCTTCCCATCTCCATCTACAACTGTATAAAGGGTCTTCATAACATCCCTGCCGGTCAGGAGACCTGTAACAGTAACAGATCTACCAAAAAATTGATTCTCCACAGGAAAGACTCTGATATCCAGATTAGTCTTCTCAACAAGCCTGTCAATGAACCTTTTTAGATAGGGATAGAATGAGACCCCTGTAAAGGTAACAAAATTATATCCTCTTTTACCCTCAGAAATCCTTAATATCTTTTTTTTTGATAGAATGTTTCTTGCCTGAGAAAGGAAAAGGGGAACCATGCCGACACCATTTTCTATCTGCGGAAGATCTCCGTACTCCTTAATATGGGGGAATTCAACTCCAGCCTTTATGTATAACTCATCAGCACCATAGACAATATTTTCTCCATGTCTTTTCTTAAATCTCTTCTGATTCTGTTCAATGATCTCTAAGGCCATCAGGGCATCCTCTTTTTCTACTGGCCTGAGTATATCTTCATTTTTCCTGTAAGTCGTTAGACCTACAGGAACCACTGCAATTGAGGCTACGTAGGGATAGAATTTATAAAGGTCATTGATTGTCCTCTGTAATTCCTCTCCATCATTATAATCAGGGCAGAGGACGATCTGACAGTGCATCCTTATTTTGTGATCCTTAAAGAACCTGATCTCCCTTAGTATGTCTGAGGCCTTAGGATTTCCAAGGAGTTTGTTCCTCAACTCCCTTCTTGTTGAGTGGACCGATATATAGAGAGGGCTCAGCCTTTGCTCAACTATCCTCCTTTTTTCTGCTGGTGTGAGGTTAGTAAGGGTTATATAATTACCATACAGGAAGGACATCCTGTAATCCTCATCCTTAATATAAAGGGATCTTCTCAGGCCCTTTGGTAGCTGACTCACAAAACAGAAGATGCACCTGTTTTTGCAGGTCTTTATCTTGAAGTGCTTCAATTCTATGCCTATATCAGGATTTGATCCCTTTTCTACCAGGAGAGGGATCTTCTTTCCTTTCCTTGATACAAGGAGATTCAACTTTTCTTCATCAGTATAATATAGATAATCAATGATGTCTCCGACCCTGTTGCCATTTATTGATATAACTGAATCACCTGCCTGAATGCCTGCTGTGTGGGCAGGGCTACCTGATCTTACAGACTCAATGATCACACCATTCTTAATATGCATGGGACTCCTTAAGGCTTTTATAAATATAATGCAATCCCGACAGTATTGTAAATAGGGCAGTCATATATATAAGGTAGTTATGAAGGTCCGGCATCCTGGGTATGTTTATATCAAGTAGAACATACCATATAAGGATCAACTGCAGACTTATAGCTATCTTTCCTGCTACTGAGGGCTCGACCTTTGCAGAATGGGTAACCAGGTAGAGCACGACCCATCCTGTCACTATGATTATGTCCCTGCTTATGACGGTTATGGTCAACCATAGAGGAATAAAGCCATATACCGTTAGCAGGATAAAGGATGTAACGAGGAGAAACTTGTCAGCCAGAGGATCAAGGAATGTCCCGAGAGGTGTCTTTAATCCCTTCAGTCTCGCTATTAGCCCATCCAGGGTGTCTGTAATGGCTGCTATGGCAAATATATAAAGGGCATAGTCATACCTTCGATAGATCATTGAGGCGACAAAGACGGGCAAAAGTATTATCCTGAGTAGTGTCAGTGTGTTGGGAAGATTAAGTACAGTCATGCTATGGGATATTAAAGGGGAATGAATCAAATCTCACTGAAATACCATAGGATTTGTAAATGTCATTATCAATTATTCCCTCTCTCAGATATCTTGTAATAAACTCAGCGTGGACTCTTTCCAGGGCAAACCCCTTTTTTGATGAAAGACTGAGGGCATCAGACAGATATCTCTCTGCCCTTGATAAATGCCTCTTTAACAGGCTTAGCTCTGCCATGGATAACCAGTAATATACTATACCCCTTAAATCACCAGTCCTTCTGAAGTTATCAAAGGCCTTTCTGAATAATACTGATGCCTCAGGGACCTCTCCCTTCATCATATGAACCATTCCCTTACTCCATATGGTATAGGAATAACTTACAACATCTCCTATCCTCCTGTATATCGATTCTGCCTTTCTAAGATGTTTCATAGCCTCATCAGGTTCATTCTTCATCCTCAGGGCATTCCCAATCCCGCAAAATGAATAGGCCGTTCCAAACCGATCTTTAAGATCCCTGAAGATACTGTTAGCCATTGAGTAGTAACTCAGGGATCTATCAAATTCTCCACTTACCCTTGATAACCCTCCCATGGTGCACAGGCAGTAAGCTGCTGCTCCCTTATCACCCATTGATTCGAAAGATCTCTTTGCCTTTCTGGCAGACTCAATGGCATTTTTAATATCACCCTTTATCCTGAGGGTCCCTGCCTCTGCCCATAGAGAGAAGGCGATTCCTTCCCTATCCTTATGATACTTATAGATGTCCTTTGCGTTTTCGATATGTCTCAAAGCGGTCTTCCAATCACAGAGGCCTCTGTAAGAAAGTCCAATACCTATCATTGCATCAGCCATGGATAAATCATCTTTTGATATCCTTGCCTTTTTTATGGATTCCCTGTAGGCCTCCAGGGCCTTATCGAAGTTCCCTATTATCCTGAAGGTATCCCCTATGGATAAAAGACAATAGAGTTCCCCTTCTCTATCTCCTGAGAACCTGCATCTTTTCAGATATCCTTTATAGCACAATAAGGCCTTCCTGAATTGAGAGGCCCTTCTTAACCTATCACACTGCTTGAGATTTCTATTGTCCATTCAATATCCTTCTCAAGGCCTTAATGAGGTCCCTATAATCCTTTGCATTAAAGAAACCCGATCCCATAACAAGTATATCTGCTCCTGCCTGAGCAACCTCTCTTGCATTCTCATATTTTATCCCGCCATCGACCTCGATCAGGGTTTGCAGTCCCTTTTCCCTTATAATGCTCTTCAGTGTCTTAATCTTTTCAAGGACGTGGGGTATGAAATCCTGGCCACCAAACCCTGGATTTACTGACATGGCAAGGACAAGATCAAGATCATGGAGGATATTGTCAAGGCTCCAGACAGGTGTGGCAGGATTCAAGGAAACACCCGCCTTGATCCCGCTTTCCTTAATCCAGTGGATGGTCCTGTGGAGATGGACAGAGGCCTCTATATGTACTGTGATTAGATCCGCCCCGGCCTTGACAAAGTCTTTAATGAACCTGTCAGGTTCCTCGATCATGAGGTGAACATCCAGTGGTAGTTTTGTTATCCTCCCTATGGCCTCCACGACAAAAGGACCTATCGTTATGTTTGGAACGAAGTGTCCGTCCATCACGTCAAGATGGAGCATATCTGCCCCTGCCTCTTCTGCTGCCTTTATCTCCTCCCCAAGTCTCAGGAAATCTGCAGAGAGTAATGAAGGCGCTATCTTAACCATTCCTATTCTCCTCGATAAAGATGTATTGTCTCTCCTGACTTTACAATTGAATTGGGCTTTGGTTTTTGAGATGTGATCCTCTGCCCCGAGCCTGTAAATTCTACCTTAAGACCGAGTCTTTCTGCAATATTGACAGCCTCTGTTTCATTCTTTCCAGTAAAATCAGGGCAGGATAGGATTCTCTGATACGGACCAGCACTCACTATGAGGGAGATACTATCTCCAGGCCTTTCCTCAGGATCAGGTCTTTGCGCAATCACCTTTCCATTCTCTATAGAATCAGAGTGGACATATATTATCCTTCCAGTCCTGATGCCGTTTTTGATGATTATCGATTCGGCCTCATCAAGACTTAGACCAGTAACCTCAGGTGTAAGAAAGGCCTTTGGGCCTTTACTAATAAATACCTTGATTCCCCTGTTCTCCTTTACCTTGCTGTTTGGAGGAATATCCTGTCTTATAATATGGCCCTGGGGGATAATAGGGTCGTACTCTTCTCCCTCTACCTTCAGATATAGGCCTTTCTTTGAAGCAAGGGAATTAGCATCTGGCAGGCTTAAGCCTCTCAGTTCTGGCACCTCAACAGTCCTGCTGAAGCTCAGGACAGTGAATGTAAGGTACCCTGTTATGATAACTACAGTAAAAAAAAGAAAGAGATAGATTATCCCTGAGAGAATCTTAGATGCCCTTATCAAGTCCTTCTCCCCTTTTCCGTAACAAAGACCCTTATCGCCTCTTTCACCTTCTCTAAACTGACCCTAGTATTAAAGCACGGACCAAATGGCCTTTCATTGGGTATTCCAATTACAGGCATCGGAAATGTGTCGGCGATGCCACTGCTCAGATCCCTTTCGCAGGCAACGGCAACGATTGCCTCGGGATGAACATCGCTGACGATCTTTCTTGCCAGATTCCCGCCAGTTGCCACAAAGAGTTTGAGGTTATTCTCATCAGCTATCTCAATAAGATCCTTTATCTCGCAACGACCACATCTCTTACAGTTGTAGATATTGTGGGTGATCCTGATATCGCATTCATTAACCTGAAGACAGTGGGGTAGGAGAAGCAGGATCCTGCTTGCCTTTGGTTTCTCCTTCCTGATAAGGTGGTTGTTGATATCAATTATTATAGCCTGGAGTTTCTCCTTCTTTCCCTTTGAAAATGACCCAATAGCCATCATTGCCGGATAAAGAACCTTCAATGTCAATCCTCTTAGTAACCTGGGGATCATAATTTAGAGCCTGCATTCAACCTTCTTCCCTGCAGAAATGCCTTTATGGTCATTGCAGACCTTCCTGAAGGCTGTATCTCTAAGATTGATAATAAACCCTTACCCGTTCCAATGAGGAGTTCATCCCTCGTAACCCTCTCTATATATCCAGGTCTAACCCTTGAATCATTCAGTGGCATTGCCTTCAGTATCCTTACCCTTTCACCGGCTATGATACAATGAGCGCCAGGCCATGGATACGTTCCCCTTATTAGATTGAATATCTCCATGGCACTCTTATTCCAGTCTATATTACCATCCTCCTTTTTGAGTGGAGGGGCATAGGATGGTTCCCCTTCCTGAGGAACAGGCTCAAGAATTCCTTCCCTTATTCCTCTAATAGTCTCGATAAGAAGGGATGCACCGATCTCAGAGAGTTTCACCCCCAGGCTTTCTGCATTGTCCTCATTATCAATCCTTAATTCCTTTTTCAGGAAAACAGGTCCTGTGTCAAGTCCCTCATCCATAAGCATCGTGGTAACCCCTGTTTTTTCTTCTCCCCTGATGATCGCCCATTGAATTGGGGCGGCACCCCTGTATTTCGGAAGGAGAGAGGCGTGAAGATTGATGCATCCTGAGGCTGGGATTTTTAATATCTTGCCTGGAAGTATCTTACCGTAGGCAACAACTATAATGAATTCGGGCCTTATCTCCATGAACCTATCTCTGAGAGATTCGTCCTTTAATGATAAAGGTTCTAAAACCTCGATATTCAACTCTCTTGCGAGGACCTTAACCGGTGTTGGTAAAATTTTATTTCCTCTACCCCTGATCTTATCGGGTTGCGTTACCACAAGGACTACATCTTCTCCAGCCTCAACGAGGGCCTTCAAGGAAGGAACCGCGAATCTGGGTGAACCAAAGAATATTATCGGCAATTCAACCCCTCGAAAGGGCCTTTTTGTATCTCTTCTTAAAAAATTCCCTCTTTATGCTGCTGATCCTGTCAATAAGGAGAGTTCCATTGAGATGGTCTATCTCATGCTGCAGGGCCCTTGAGAGCAAACCCTCACCCTCTACCCTTACCTCTTTGCCCTCCCTGTTTAACCCACTGACGAGAACCCGCTCAGCCCTCTTGACTGTTGTGATATATCCTGGAAGACTGAGACAGCCTTCCTCACTTTCTATCTCGCCCTCGCTCATTATGATCTCAGGATTTATGAGGACAATGAGGGGAATCTTTTCACCCTCTTTTACACTCACATCAATTACAATGATCCTTCTGGATACTCCAACCTGAGGAGCAGCAAGGCCTATCCCAGGAGCTGCATACATGGTCTCGATCATATCATCAATGAGTTGCTGAACCACTCCATCTATATTAGTGACAGGAAGGGCCTTTTCCTTTAAGACCTTTTCAGGGTATCTTTTGATTTCCAGTATTGCCATACTGTATTATATCATAATCAGCCATGAGGTAGCAGGCTAAAATTAAAGGAAAAGCCTCGGCTGAGTTTATCTTCTGATAGTTCACAAGAATTTTAGAGGAGGTCCTTTTATGAGTATGCAGGAGGAGGTCGTTCTAAAGGTCGAGATACCCGAGATCGGGATACCCCGAAGAGGTAAGGTGAGGGATATCTATGACCTTGGAGATAAACTCCTTCTGATAGCAACAGACAGGATATCAGCCTTTGATGTTGTCCTTCCTGATGGTATCCCAGGGAAAGGTAAGGTACTGACAGGGATATCCCTCTTCTGGTTTAAGGAGATGGAAGGGATTGTGAAGAATCATATCATTACGGCAAATGTGGATCAATACCCTGGAGAGATTAAGAAATACAGGGATATGTTAGAGGGAAGAAGTATGCTTGTGAAAAAGGCAAAACCCTTTTCTGTTGAGT
This sequence comes from Nitrospirota bacterium, assembly GCA_037442785.1. Classification (GTDB taxonomy): domain Bacteria; phylum Nitrospirota; class Thermodesulfovibrionia; order Thermodesulfovibrionales; family UBA9159; genus JBBIPQ01. The sequence goes on along the minus strand of JBBIPQ010000021.1, from coordinate 10,598 downwards.
GTATAGTGAGGGGTTATCTATCAGGGAGTGGATGGAAGGAATACCGGGAGAAAGGGGAGGTCTGTGGCATAAAACTGCCTGAAGGGCTTTTGGAATCATCAAGGCTTAAAAGGCCTATTTTCACTCCCTCAACAAAGGCAGAGGAAGGCCATGATATAAATATATCCTTTGAGGATATGACAGGTATTGTCGGCAAGGAGATGGCAGAGAAACTAAGGGATCTATCCCTTTCTATATACCTGAGGGCAAGGGATATAGCAGAAAGAAAAGGGATTATAATAGCTGATACCAAATTCGAGTTTGGCCTCCTCAATGGTGAGATCATCCTGATAGATGAACTTCTCACGCCAGACTCATCCCGATTCTGGTCTATGAGGGATTACAGGGTAGGGCAGGGGCAGGATAGCTATGACAAACAGATAGTCAGGGACTATCTATTGACCCTGAACTGGGATAAGAGACCACCAGGGCCACATCTCCCAGAGGATATAATCAGAAAGACCTCGGAAAGATACAGGGAGATAATGGAGATACTTACAGGATAGTGAGCAAGGGTCTCGTTCTGATATCATGGCTTTTCCTCGTACTTGCAGTCTCGTTAATGCCAGTTCCAGAGACAGGCATCGAAGAGAGAAACCTTGATAAGACTGTACATTTTGTCATTTACGGTATAACGGCCATGCTCTTTTTAAGGGTCCTTTATAAAGACTCCCGAAAGCTATGTATAGACGGTTTAATATCAATTGGGTCAGCCAGTCTCTATGGCTTTTTGATAGAGATCGCCCAGTCCCTTATCCCCTATCGTTCCTTTTCAATAGGAGATATCCTGTTTAACTTCCTTGGTGCCTTATTCTTCGTGATAGTATTTAGTACGGTTTTGCTTAGGTCAAAAAGGCATTTTGGTTGATCTTCAGGCAGAAATCTTCTGAGATTGTATCTCCTTGATAGTATTGGTTATATTATGGTATATGAAGATACGGTTCCTGGGAGGTGTAAGGGCTGTTACTGGTTCCTGTATATACCTTGAGACAGGTTCTATTAAGGCAATTGTTGACTGTGGCCTATTTCAGGGTAATAATGGCGATGCCCTCAATAAAAGACCCTTCCCCTTTAATCCCTCAGAGATAGATTATCTCTTTCTCACCCATGCCCATATCGATCACTCAGGCCTTATTCCCAGACTCATTAAGGAAGGATTCAAGGGGAAGATAGTAACAACCCATGCAACAGCAGATCTCACAGAGTTGATGCTCTATGATTCAGCCCATATCCAGGAGGCTGATGCAGAGACAGAGACGAGGAAATCCCTGAGGGCAGGGGGAAATCCTATATACCCCCTTTACACGATCCAGGATGTAAAAGACTCCCTTCAATTCTTTCAAAGGGTCACCTATGACAGGATTGAACATTCTGGAAGGGGACTCAAATACAGGTTCAGGGATGCAGGCCATATCCTGGGGTCTGCCTTTATTGAGATCTGGTTTCAGGATGGTCCCTTAGAGCAGAAGATAGTCTTTTCAGGAGACATTGGCAGGAAAGGTAATCCTGTAGTAAGGGATCCTGAAAAGATCGAAAATGCGGATTATGTTGTAATAGAATCTACATATGGAAACAGACTCCACAAAAGCCTTAAGAAGACGATCGATGAATTTGTAGAGGCCATTAAGATAACCTTTAAAAGGGGTGGTAATGTCCTCATCCCCGCCTTTTCAGTTGGAAGAACCCAGGATATACTATATATCCTCAACGATCTTGTTAAGGAGGGAAGGCTTTATAATGATATAAATGTCTATGTGGATAGTCCCCTTGCAGAGGAGGCAACAAAGGTGTATCTTGCCCATCCCGAGTGTTTTGATGAGGAGACAATGGAAAGACTGAGGAAGGGTTCAAGGGGAAACGCTATAAGGCTGAGGTTCACCGAATCTGTAAGTGATTCAATGGCATTGAATAAAATAAGATCCCGTGCGATAATTATTGCAGGAAGTGGGATGTGTGAAGGTGGAAGGATAAGACATCACCTTAAGCATAACCTGTGGCGTTCTGAATCTTCAGTTGTATTTGTTGGTTTTCAGGCAAAGGGTACTCTTGGGAGGAGGATCGTGGACGGTTCACAGATGGTCAGGATTTTTGGAGAAGATATAGCTGTTAAGGCGAGGATCTATACACTTGGAGGGTTCTCTGCCCATGCTGACCAGTCAGAGCTTATTGACTGGCTTTCCCATCTCAAGACAGAACCCTTTGTTTTCATAAATCACGGTGAGGAGGATACATCCATTATATTCTCTGAGATCGTAAGGGACAGGCTCGGTCTTAATACGACAGTACCAGAGGTTGGTAAAGAATATGAACTATAAGATCCTTAAGATAAGAAAGCATGACCTTAACTTATTTATCCAGAACCTTAAGAATTCTTACAGGTTAATAGGTCCTGCTATTGAAAACGAGGTCATAATGCTCCGGGAGATAGGCCCTGATGACCTACCATCTGGATTCAGGGATTCCCAATCTCCAGGCCATTACAGGCTTGTTGATAAGCGGGATGACCGTATATTTACCTTTAGCAATGGTCCAGATTCATTCAAGAGATTTATATTTCCTCCTGTTAATGTTGTTTTCGAATTCAGAAAGACAAAGAGAGGCCTCATCATAAAAACTCCCCACGAAGACAGGGTTCCCTTATCAATTTTTGGTGTAAGGGCCTGTGATATTGAGGCCATGAAGATCCTCAACAGGGTATTCTCTAACAATGAGAAAAAGGCCTTTATAGTTGGTCTTAATTGTATTTATCCAGGGGAGAACTGTTTTTGTGCGTCCCTTGGCTCAGGGCCTGAGATAAGGGATGGCTGCGACATGGTCATTACTGAACTGGAAAAGCATTTGTTAATAGAATCAGGAGAAGAAGGCCTCAGATTTTTGCAAGGGATCTTTCATGAGGAGGCATCTAAGGAGGATTTAGAGGAAAAAAAATCAATTATTGAACAATGCAGGAATATGATAAAAAAATCTATCACGACTGGAGATCTCGCCGCAAGGATATACAGAAACTCTGAACATCCCCTCTGGTTAAGGATTGCTGAGAGGTGTCTTGCCTGCGGAAATTGTACCCAGGTTTGTCCTACCTGTTTCTGCAACTCAAGTTTTGATCTCGTTGATATGCCAAGTCTGAAAAGGAGCTCTGAAGGAGTTTCTGGCAAAAGGATAAGGATCTGGGATTCTTGTTTTTCAATGAATTTTGCCCGTGTTCATGGAGGCAACTTCAGACCATCAAGGAGGGCAAGATACAGGCAGTGGCTGTCTCACAAATTCGGTTACTGGATAGATCAGTTTGGTATTATTGGTTGTGTAGGCTGTGGAAGATGTATAACCTGGTGCCCGGTAGGGATTGATATTACCGAGGAGTTAGGAGTAATAAGATGAGAGCCCCTTCAATACCCTTTGAGGCAACTATAAAGTGGATTAAGAAGGAAACCAGGGATACCTCCACGTATGCCATTTTAATAAAGGACAGGGAGATCCAGAGAACATATCATTTCAGGCCAGGACAGTTTAATATGATATATGTCCCGGGGATAGGGGAAGCTCCTATTTCAATAAGTTCTGCCCCTGAGGATCATTATATAAATCATACGATAAGGGTTGCAGGAGATGTTACAACCGCTATTGGAAGGCTCGGCCAGGGTGATAGCCTCTATATCAGGGGACCCTTTGGAAAGGCATGGCCGGTTGAGGAGGCTGAGGAGAGGGAAGTCATGATTGTAGGTGGTGGCCTTGGTATTGCTCCTCTCAGGTCCGTAATAAGGGATCTTATTAAAAGACAACGGGGCAGGGGAGGAAGGTCAAAGATAGGCAAGATCCTTTATGGTGCAAAATCTCCGAAGGACATAATCTTCAGGGATGAATTTCCAAGGTATAGAGAATTTTTTGATATATTCTTGACTGTGGATAAGGCTGATCCAGAAGAGTACTGGAAAGGGGAAACAGGTTTTGTAACAAATCTAATTGATAAGATTGGCTTTGATCCTCTCTATACAGTAGTTTTTCTCTGCGGGCCCGAGGCAATGATGCAGGCAGTAATAAAGGAAGTTCTCCTACACGGTGTTCCAGGAGAAAAGATATTTCTTTCCCTGGAGCGAAACATGAACTGTGGCATGGGCATCTGTGGTCATTGCATGTTTGGTCCACGTTTTGTATGCAAGGATGGACCTGTCTTCAGATTCACTGACATAGAGGAGTTCTTCGGGATTAAGGAGATATGAGATGAAAAGGCCAAGGATTGGGGTTTTTAAGTTCACATCCTGCGATGGATGTCAGCTCACAATACTTAACATGGAAGAAGAATTTCTCGAACTCATAGACATCATTGACATATCCTATTTCAAAGAGGCAATAGATAGACCTCTAAGGGGTATATTTGACATATCAATCGTTGAGGGGTCAATCACAACAAATAGACAGAAAGAAGAAATAGCGGATATAAGGGAAAGGTCAAGGAGCTTGATAACAATTGGTGCCTGTGCAACATCAGGAGGATTGCAGGCATTAAGGAACTGGGCAAGCCTCACATCCTATAAGGAATATATTTATCCAGCGCCTGACCTGGTTGATGCCCTGTCAACCTCAACACCCGTGTCTGATCATATCCATGTGGATTATGAACTGTGGGGATGTCCTGTTAACAGAGAAGCCCTTTCGGAGACGATAAAATCATTTCTGATGGGCAAGAAACCCACATTGCCAAGATATAGCCTTTGCATGGAATGTAAGAGAAAGGGCATACCCTGCCTGCTCGTATCCAGTTCAGACCCTTGCCTTGGCCCTATAACAAAGGCAGGATGTGGAGCTATCTGTATGATCTTTGGAAGGGCCTGTTATGGTTGCTTCGGTCCAAAGGATGATGCAAACATAGAGTCCCTTATGAGATGGTTCAAAGATCTGGGGTTTACCCAAAGGGATTGTATTCAGTTACTTGATAAGATGAATTCCTACGCATACAGAAAGGTGAGGCTTGAACAGGGTCATTAAGATAGACTATCTGAGCCGCATAGAAGGGGAAAGCGGGGTTTACATTGAGATAAAAGACGATTCAATAAATGTTGAGATGAGGGTTTTTGAGGCCCCGAGATTCTTTGAATCATTTCTCAAGGGAAGACCCTTTCAGGATGCCATAGATTTTACTGCAAGGATCTGTGGTATCTGTCCCGTGGCATACCAGATGAGTTCTGTTCATGCCATTGAAAGGATCTTTGGGATTCAAGTGGATAAACCTATCAGAGACTTGAGGAGGTTGATGTACTGTGCAGAGTGGATATCAAGCCATAGCCTGAATGTATATATGCTACATGGTCCTGACTTTTATGGATTAGAAAGCGCATGGGCAGGAAAGGAATATCTTCCTATCCTCAAAAAAGGCCTTTCCTTTAAGAGGCTTGGGGACGAGATACTAACAATCATAGGTGGAAGGGCTATTCACCCTGTACACATAAAGGTTGGTGGTTTTTTTAGGGCTATAGACTTGAATCATCTAAAGGGACTCATTCCCTCACTTCAGAGGGCATATGAGGATTCCCTTAAAGAGATCAAATGGGTCTCTACCCTGAGATTCCAGAGAGGCTATAATGAAAAGGTATATGTATCCCTGAGGCACGATGAATATCCCATGAATTATGGCTCAGTCATATCAAATAAGGGTCTTAATGTTTCAATGGAAGGCTTTTTAGGAATGATCGAAGAACGTCAGATGGTTTATTCCACGGCCCTACACTCGAAGATAAAAAAAGATGGGGACCTGCAACCCTATCTTCTTGGCCCCCTTGCAAGGCTTAACAACAATTACATGTGCCTTCCTGATGAGATAAGGGACGTTATTGCTGCATCAGGGATCAATATCCCCATATCTGGGATGGATAAGGGTATTATAGCAAGGGTTATAGAGATCGCCTATGCCCTTTACGAGTCAATTAAACTTATTAAAGGTCTTGATGACATTAATGTCCTATCAAAGGAGGTTCAGCTTTGCTCAGGGAGTGCCACCTGGATTACTGAGGCACCAAGGGGTATGCTGATTCACCACTATGAGCTTGATGATACAGGAAAGATTCTTAACTGCAGGATAATCCCGCCCACATCCCAGAACCTTGCTGCTATGGAGATGGATATCAGGCATCTTGTTGAGTTAAATAAGAATCTGGATAAGACAAGATTAAAAGGCCTCATATCATCCCTCATCAGGAGCTTCGACCCGTGCATATCTTGCTCTGTTCATCTCCTTAATTGACAATATCGATTTTATTTTGCTATTCTATTCTTTCAAGGTCTTTGAAAATGAAGATTCTGATTCCAGATATACCAGAGGAAGGTCTTGATATTGATATTTCTGAGGAGATCAAGACCGATTATCCGAGACTACTTTCGCCTGTCAGTGCCTCTCTACATGTCGATAAGGTAGGCGATGAGGTTCTTCTAAGGGGCAGGCTCTCAACGAAGATAGAACTGAGGTGTAGCAGATGTCTTAAGGATTTTGAGAGGGAAGTCAACATTGATGTTGACGTTGTTTATCACTCCCTGTCGGAATTAAAGGGTGAAGAGAAGTATGAGATTAAGGAGGATGAACTTGATACGGGTTTCTATCTGGAAGATGAGATCGATCTTGATGAACTCCTACTCGAACAGATAATACTCAATATTCCCATGAAGCCCCTGTGTAGCGAGTTCTGCAAAGGTCTCTGTCCAAGATGTGGCAAGGATTTAAACACGGAAGAGTGTAATTGCGAGAGGATGGGAATAGATCCTCGGTTTGAGAGATTAAAAAGATTATTCAATGATAGAAAGGAGTAGAAAGTGGCAAATCCAACGCACAGACATTCAAAGGCAAGAAGAGACAAAAGGAGGGCTAACTGGAAGGGTACCATGCCCAACCTTGTTATATGCCCTGAGTGCAAGGAAGTAAAGGAATCCCACAGGGTCTGTCTCCATTGTGGGTCTTACAACGGCAGGAAGGTCTTAGAGATCGTTGAAAAGGAATGAAGATTGCTCTCGATGCAATGGGGGGTGATTTTGGCCCTGCTGTGACAGTTGAGGGAGCTGTGGAGACTTTGAATGAGGATGATGATTTAGAGATAATCCTTGTCGGTGATGAAGAGGTTATAAAGAGAGAACTCTCCTCAAAAAGATACCCAATCTCAAGGCTCCAGATAAGACATGCTTCCCAGGTCGTGGGCATGGATGAACCTGCCCTGACAGCGATCAGGAGAAAGAAGGATTCATCTATAAGGAGGGCGGTAGAACTCGTAAAGAGTAAGGAGGCTGACGCTGCTGTTAGTGCTGGTCATTCCGGGGTAGCAATGGCAGTGTCGGTCTTCATCTTAGGGGTTGCAGAAAATGTCGACAGGCCTGCCATCGCAGCGATTATGCCGACCCTAAAAAAACCCTTTGTCCTCATTGATGCCGGTGCAAATGTTGATTGTACCCCCCAGAACCTGCTTCAGTTCGCCCTGATGGGTAATGCCTATTGTAAGACAATGTTCAACATACCCTCCCCAAGGATAGCACTTTTAAGCATAGGGGAAGAGGATACAAAGGGTAATATACTCACAAAAGAGGCCTTTAAACTGATCAAAAACACATCATTGAACTTTATTGGAAATATCGAAGGCAAGGATATCTTCACAGGTAATGCCGATGTCGTGGTCTGTGACGGATTTATAGGCAATGTGGTACTCAAAACAAGCGAAGGACTTGCAGAGGTCATTATAAAGATGCTCAGAAGGGAGATATCCGAGATCTCCACAGGCAGGATAGGGTACCTGTTTCTTAAACCAGCCCTGCGAAACTTCAAGAAGAAGACCGATTATGCAGAGTATGGTGGAGCCCCTCTGCTCGGAATAAACGGCACCTGCATAATAAGTCACGGCAGGTCGACTGCAAAGGCAATAAAGAATGCCATTAAAGTGGCTGCGGAGTTTTCTCAAAAGAAGGTATATGAGGTTATTGCTGAGGATATAAAGTTACACACTGGAGGTAATATTGTTAAGGGCTAAGATAGTTTCAACCGGTTCTTATGCACCTGAAAAGGTTCTTACAAACTTTGATCTCGAAAAGATGGTGGATACCTCTGATGCATGGATTACCGAGAGGACAGGGATCAAGGAAAGGAGGATAGCATCCGAAGATCAGGCTACCTCAGACCTTGCCTATGAGGCCTCAAAAAGGGCATTAAAGGCAGCTGGTTTAAAGGCAAGGGATATAAACCTCATAATCGTTGCAACCGTTACGGGTGACATGCCTTTGCCTTCAACAGCCTGTATATTGCAGGACAGGCTTGATGCAAAAAATGCTGCTGCCTTTGATATAAGTGCAGCCTGCTCGGGTTTCATATACGGCCTCGCCACTGCAGATTCATTTATTAGATCAGGATCATTTAAAAGGATACTTGTGGTTGGTGCAGAGGTATTGTCCAAGTTCACAGACTGGGAGGACAGGACGACCTGTGTGCTCCTTGGAGATGGTGCTGGTGCTGCGATTCTTGAGGCAACAGATGAGGATAGGGGCATAATATCAACGAGGATACATTCTGATGGCAGTTTATGGGACCTCTTACACACACCAGGCGGGGGTTCCAGGACCCCCACATCAAAGGAAACCATCAAGAAGAGAATGCATTATATAAAGATGAAAGGAAACGAGACCTTCAAGGTAGCTGTTAGAACCTTAGAGAGTCTGGTGGTTGAAACCCTAAAAGATAATAACCTGAAGCCATCTCAATTGTCCCTTTTGATCCCCCATCAGGCAAATCTCAGAATAATCCAGGCAACTGCAAAGAGGCTTGATTTACCCATGGATAGGGTCCTGGTTAATCTTGACAGGTATGGAAATACCTCTGCTGCCTCAATCCCTATTGCCCTTGATGAGGCTGTCAGGACCGGCAGGATCAGGCAAGGAGATTATATACTCCTTGAGGCATTCGGCGGGGGTCTCACATGGGCATCGGCACTTATTAAATGGTAATAATATTAAGGCTACAGGCATGGTAGCATTTAAATTACTTTAACCATAACCTGTAGCCTCAAAGTTTATATCTTATACATTAACTGCCATCTGAAAAACTTTGCTGTACTTGTGTTGTCAGCATAAAAGCCCTCAGGCGAGAAGAACTCAAACTGTAACATACCATCCAGGCTTTTTGTAAACTTATGGACAAGTATAGCAGTTCCGATATGACCACGATTATGGCTATCGTTTGTAAAGAGAGGTACTGAACTCTTGGTTTTCTCAGGTGCCCATAGATACTGATAAGAAAGGTTCAGGTTTGTAGCTGCTGTAAAGTTCAATTTGATTGCAAATTTCAGCAACGAAAGGTTTGTCCAGTACCCAGGGATAGGACCACTGTCCTTTGATGTCTCTGCTGGAAGATGATAGATATATACTTCATTCCAGTAGGGGTTCCTTGAAAATAGGGGGTCCCATCCTTCATGATCTGACGTTTCAGGGTCATCTCCAGAGAGATAGATATATCTGATATCAAATTCTGGCTTCCATTTGACATTATCGTACTTGCGACTGACAAAGATATAACCTCCATTGCCTGTCCTATCCCTTCCACCTGTGTATTCTCCAAACTGATGGGCATACTCACCACCCATCTTCCACGATTCAATAGTGTATACAACCCTTGCTCCTATGGTATTGAGTTTGAGCTTTGGGGTCGACCCCATCGCTGCCTCTCTCTTATAGATGTAATAGGGCTCTATAGTGAGATTCTGGGATAGCTTATTTCTGCTATAAAGCACAAAGGCCTGCTCATTAGATGCTGTCAGTTGCTTCTTATCAGGCGGTGTATTAAGGGAGGGAAGGTATATATCTTTCTTAGGGTCTGATATATATACAAGATCAATGCTATTTTCAGGGTTTATCTTTACCTTTGCCTTTATGGCATTGAAATAAAAAGTCCTTGAACCATCACCAGGGGTACCATCAAGAATCAAGAAACCTTCACCAAAGGTATTTGGTCCCAGGAAGTCCTGTCTGCCTATCCTCAGGTCAACAGGAAGACCAAAAACATCCCTTACATCGAGATAGAGGTTATCGATAACAAGTTCATCCTCATCAAGCCTGTCATCATTGCGAGGAGCATTTGGCTTAAAAGGACCAAGATGATACTTAGGCTCTGTTGTTAGTCTTACATAAAGTCCTGCATTTTTACTGAAGTCAGCATTAATCCATGGGCTTATCCTCAGTCTGAAAAAGTTCCTGTCAGGTTTTGACACCCCAAGGTCAACAACATCATCCCATATCTCCTGCCTGAGCCTGAAGGTTGCTCCGTAATCAAACTTGGTCTCAGCAAAGGCAAAAGACAGATAAAGGAGAGTTACAAAAAGACTTAGCAATACCAGGGCAACAAATCTCTTCACCTTAACCTCCTTGAAATTTAATTTTTGAAAAATAATACGGATTTTTTTGATTGTTGTCAAGTTTTCGGCATTCCTCAAAAATAATCTCTTCGAAAAGGTATTGTTTCCTCAGAATTGACAAAAGGGATAACCATCCTTATAACCTATATGCTTTCAGCTTTAAAACCATAAAAAGGAGGTTATCAGGATGGT
>JBBIPQ010000020.1:0-24018 GCA_037442785.1 Nitrospirota bacterium | reverse complement strand
TTCCCCATTGCCCTGTAAAGGGCTGCAATGGCGATCTTGTAGTCTGTAATTGCCTGAATGTAGGAGGCATGGGCGTTTGCATATGATGCCTCTGCATCGGTGACCTCCACGGGACTACCGATACCGGCCTCGTATCTTCCCCTTGCCAGCTCGAGGTTCTCTGTTGCCTGTCTGACCGTTAATTCAGCAGCGGGTATCCTCTCCTCAGCCTCCCTGAGGTTGAGGAAGGCCTGCTGGATCTCTGAGTATATCCTCTGTCTGATTATCTCCTCATTCGCCTTTGCAGTGTAAAGGTTTGCCTCTGCCTCGGCAACCTGGTATCTTGTAAGATAGCCATTAAAGATAGGTATTGTGAGGGTTGCTCCGATGTTCCATTCCCTTTCGAGGGGGAAGTTGTTGCCGGTCCATCCATAGGTTATCACCCCTGAGATGGTGGGATTGTAGTTCTTCCTTGCGAGTTCCAGTGATTTCTCTGCTGCCTTTCTCTTAGAGGTCATGGAACTGAGGTCAGGACGATGTTCAAGGGCAAAGGTCAATGCCTCTTCAAGCTTAATCTCGATCCTCTTAGAGCTTAGATCGTCTTCAATCTCATATTTCGGGGCATCCGGTATTCCCATGCTGTTATTGAGGGATGTAATAGCAAGCCTCACGGCATTTTCAGCCTTAATGAGATTCAATCGGGCATTGCTGAGATTCACCTCTGCCTGTGTAACATCGTATTTTGGCCTTGTCCCTGCCTTATAAAATCCCTTTGCCTGTCTTAGATGTTCCTCGAACTGTCTCACAATCTCCCTCGCAACATCCCTGTTTCTCTTGGCCTTAATGAGATTATAGTAAGACTGGGTCACATCAAAGACCACCTGGAGCATTGTGTCCTTAGTTACAGACTCGGATGATTCAAGATTGAATCTCTGAAAACTTACGCCTGTCTCGGTCCTTCCAAAGTCGTATATATTCTGTTTAAGGGAGAGGGTACCTGAATACTGATTAAGGGTATCCCTCAGGTGGGTCCTGTTATATACTGTCCCGATCTCTATCTGTGGATAATAGCTTGCCTTTGCCTGCCCGATTCTGCTCTCCGCTGCCATCCTCTCACCGGTTACTGCTGCAATTTCAGGATGCCTTTTAAGGGCTATCTCGATACATCTTCTCAATGAAAGCAGGTCGCCCTTTTTTATTGCCTCTTCTGCGATTGCAACCCCTGGGATTAATAAAGTAGTGGCGATGTAGAGCAGTAAAGCAGTAGCTACCCTATTCATATCTCAATGCCTCGATCGGGTCAAGCAATGATGCCTTATGGGCCGGGTAATATCCAAAGAATATGCCCACAATACCTGAGAAACTGAAGGATAGGATGATCGCAAAGACAGATACTGTCACAGGCCAGCCTGCGAACTCAGAGATGAGCCTTGAACTGATCACTCCAGCAATGATTCCTATCATGCCACCGGAAAGGGAGAGGATGAGTGCCTCGATTATGAACTGTAGCCTTATATCCCATGTTTTTGCACCAACCGCCATCCTTATACCTATCTCCCTTGTCCTCTCTGTTACTGATACAAGCATTATATTCATTATCCCTATACCTCCAACTATGAGTGATACTGACGCGATTGCGCCAAGAAGTATTGTCATAACCGCTGTTGACTGTTCCTGGACCTGCATGATCTGTGTAAGGTTTCTTACGGTGAAGTCATTCTCCTGTCTTGGCCCTATCCGGTGTCTCTGCCTCAGCAGATCTGTAATCTCCCTTTCAGCAGAGTCCATTACATCAGCCTCCTTTGCCTTAACCATAATTATCCTCACCATGCCTGGAAAGGTGGTCCCGAATATCTTTTTCTGGGCTGTTGTAACCGGTATATAGATGACATCATCCTGATCCTGCCCGGTTGGGGACTGCCCCTTTCTGTCCAGTAACCCTATTACCGTGAATGGGACATTCTTTATCCTTATGACATGCCCTACGGGATTTGCATCTCCAAAGAGGTTCTCTTTAACGGTCTGTCCGAGGATACATACCTTTGTAGCGCCCCTTACATCGTCCTCACTGAAGTTTCTTCCCGCCTCGAGTACCCAGTCCCTGATAGAGAGCATCTCAGGGGTAGTTCCTATGATGCCTGTTGACCAGTTCATGGTCCCATAGATAACCTGGGCTATGCCATTAAGGACAGGTGCTACATACTGAACCGATGGGCACTCCCGCCTAATTGCCTCTGCATCACCCATTGATAGGGTTGGCTGGGTCCCAGCTCCCATCCTTACCCCTCCTGCTGTGGTTGCACCAGGGAGGATCATGATGAGATTACTACCTATGCTTGATATCTGTGCTGCAATCCTGTTCTTTGCCCCTGTCCCGACTGCGAGCATTGCTATAACCGCACCAACTCCGATGATTATACCGAGCATGGTGAGGAATGATCGCATCTTGTTTGCCCTCAGGGATCTTATGGATATCCTTATTGTTAATGAAAGCTCGATCATTTTAATATCCCAAAAGATTTTCGACTTTCTGGGAACTCCACTCGTCATTTACGATCATTCCGTCAAGGAATCGGATAATGCGCCTGCTATATTTTGCAATGTCAGGCTCGTGAGTCACTATCACGATGGTCATCCCTGATTCCTCATTTAACCTTGTAAAGAGATCCATTATCTCCTTACTCGTCTTGGTATCTAAGTTGCCTGTAGGTTCATCCGCAAGGATGATGGATGCATTATTTACAAGGGCACGGGCTATGGCAACCCTCTGTTGCTGTCCTCCTGAGAGCTGGCTTGGATAGTGGTTCTCCCTTCCGGAGAGGCCAACCTTTTTTAATGCCTCCATTGCCCTCTGCCTCCTCTCCTTCTGGGGGATACCGCTATAGATCATGGGTAGCTCCACATTCTCTAAGGCAGTTGTCCTCCTCAGGAGATTAAAACCCTGAAAGACAAAGCCGATCTTACTGTTTCTTATCTGAGCAAGCTCATCTCTGCTGAATCCTGATACATTGATCCCATCAAGGTGATAGGTTCCAAGGGTGGGTCTGTCGAGGCATCCAAGTATATTCATGAATGTTGATTTTCCTGATCCTGATGGTCCCATGACAGAGACGAATTCCCCCTTTTCAATACTGACCGAGACCCTGCAGAGGGCCTTCAGTTCAATATCACCCAGCCTGTATATCTTTGTTAACTCCTTTGCCTCAATGAGGGCCATTAGAAGAACCTCGGTCCTGTAACAGGTCTCTTCTTTTCCTTTGACAACGCCTCTACGATTACGCTGTCTCCTTCCGTAAGGCCTGATATGATCTCGGTAAAGCTTCCATCACTTATGCCCGGTGTGATCTCCTTCCTTGCTGGTTTTCCATTCTCAATTACCCATACCCCTTTGCCTTTGAAAGGCCTCTTTTCCTTCTCAGCCTCAGGGGGTCTGAACCTGAGGGCAGCATTGGGTATCCTGAGGACATCCCCTTTTACATCAACGATTATGGAGACATTGGCGGTCATCCCTGGCTTTAGTTTTAATTCTGGATTCTCGACCTTGACAACCACATCATAGGTAACCACATTCTGAACAGTGATAGGCGCGTTCCTTATCTGATAGACCTTTCCTTTGAAAAGGATGTCAGGATAGGCATCCACAGTGAATTCAACAATCTGACCGATCTTCACCCTTCCTATGTCAGCCTCTGAGACATTACAGTCTATCTGCATCTTTGTCAGATCCTGGGCTATTGTGAAGAGGGTAGGGGTCTGAAAGCTTGCTGCAACGGTCTGACCAACATCAACATTCCTTGATATGACGATACCATCAACTGGCGATACTATCCTTGTGTAGATCAGGTTTGTCTCAGTCACCTTAAGGGATGCCTTTGCTTGCTCAACCTGTGCCTTTGCTGCTTCAACCTGTGCCTTTGCTGTCTCATAATTTGTCTCTGCCGTGTCAAGGTCACCCCTGGCTATGAGATCTTTTGAAAATAGTGTCCTGTATCTCTCCATGGTTCTTCTGGCATCAATGAGGGTTGCCTCCGCCTTCTGGAGGTTGGCCTGTGCAGTAAAGAGATTAGCCCTGGACTGCTCTACCTGGGCCTCAAATGTGGCGGGGTCTATCTGGGCAACGATCTGTCCCTTCCTCACAGGAGAATTAAAGTCAACATAGATATGTTTTATTGTGCCCGAGACCTGGGTGCCTACCAGTACGGTAGTGACAGGGTTTACGGTCCCTGTTGCTGTGACAGAGGAGACTATATCTCCCCTTGTTACCTTTTCTGTCCTGTATCTGAGATTATTTTTGTCCTTCTTGAGGAGGAGAACCCCCACTGTTACTGCTATGATCAATACTAACAGAGCTATTAATATCTTTTTCATCTTACCTCCTGACCCGGAAACTCCCTTATGCCTTTCCAACCAAGGGCCTTATAGAGAAATACATGATTATTTATCACCTCTGCCTGGAGCCTTATAAGGTTCAGCCTTGCATTCAGATACCCCCTCTGGCTATCCAGTACCGTGAGATAATCAGTAAGCCCCCTCTCATACTTTTTCTCAGCAAGGATTATGACCCTTTCAAGACTGTTGAGTTGAGACCTCTGGGCAGTCAGTCTCTTGATGGATTGTTCAAGATTTCTGAGGCCATCATAAACCTCTTTAAAGGCGGTCCTTACAGTCTTTACATACTGAATGAGGGCCTCCTTCTTCTGGGCCTCCCTCAGCATGACTGTGTTCTTTGTCCTTCCGAAATCAAGGACAGTGCCTGTCAGGATAGCCCCTATATTCCAGAATGAGGCAGAAGACTGAATCAGGCTGCTGAGTTCATTGCTCTGAAGACCAGCAGATCCTGTGAGGGATATGCTTGGAAAGTATGATGCCCTTGCCGCACTAATCTCAAGGTCTGCTGCCCTGAGATTCTCCTCTGCCTGGATTATATCAGGCCTTTTAAGGAGTAGTTCCGATGGTGCGAAAGGAAGGGGTATCTGTTCAGGGAGTTCCCCGGATACCTCGATCTTATCCTCAAACATCTCCTTTGGGCTTTTACCAGTAAGGACAGAAAGGCTACTGAGGGTACTCTCCTTCTGAGCCTTTAATGTCTCTACCAGTACCCTTGTTGATTCATACTCTGCCCTTGATTGTTCAAGGACGAGCTCATCAATCAGACCATGATTAAACTGTTTTTGCCTGAACTCATATATATCTCTCTGTCTATCAATTATCTCCTGGGCAGTGTTGATCTGTTTTTCAATAGATATCAGGTTAAAATATGTGCTTATAACCGATGAGATCAGGCTTATCTCAATGGAATCCCTTGCTGCCTTTGTTGAAAGGAGCCTTCTCAGGTCAGCCTCCTTCTTATTCTTTAATCTCCCCCAGAGGTCTATCTCATAGGAGACCATTGAAGAGATGGTAAGGGTGTTTTTTGTACCACCTCCGTTTCTGACTTCCTCTGATGCATCAGATCTCGTAATAGAACCACCTGCTGTTATAATGGGATACAATTCAGCACTGCTTATACCAAGTAATGCCCCTGCCTGTTCTATCCTTGCTGTAGCTATCTGGAGGTCATCGTTATTCCTGAGGGCATCCTGTATCAGTCTATCAAGATAAGGGTCATTGAACTGTTTCCACCATGGTTCCTCCATGGTTAATGTTCCCATGGGCTTTCTTGAATCTTCTGGGGTTATTGTTGAAGGTAGATCGATCTCTGGCTTCTTGAATTCAGGTGTGAAGGAACAGCCCATCAGCAGGAGCGTTGATAAGAGCAGGAGCAACCCTGCAGACCTTGAACCCTGAACCTTTCCTTTAACCTTCATGATGAGATAATAAAAAAGCGGTATAAAGAATATGCCTATCATAGTGGCTATGATCATCCCTGCCACAACAGTGGTTCCGATTATATGTCTGCTGTTTGCACCAGCCCCAGTGCTCAGGGCAAGGGGAAGGGCACCAGCAATAAAGGCAAAGGAGGTCATCACGATGGGTCTATATCTTATCCTTGATGCCTCGATGGTTGCATCTATCAGGGGCATCTTCAATCTCTTAAGCCTCTCCTCTGCAAACTCAACTATCAGTATTGCATTCTTTGCAGAGAGTCCGATCAATGTAATAAGGCCTACCTGAAAGTAGATGTCATTCTCGAGCCCTCTTAAGAGAAGTCCCAGGGCAGCTCCAAACACCGCAAAGGGGACTGAGAGGATTATGGCAAGGGGTGCACTCCAGCTCTCATAAAGGGCAACGAGGATGAGAAAGACGAAAATGATTGCATAGATAAGGGCAACATTTCCCTTTTCCTGAACCCTTATCTCCTGAAAGGATGTTCCTGCCCAAGAGAGGGTGTATCCAGGAGGTAAGACCTCCCTTGCAACCTGAGATATTACCTTAATAGCGTCTCCAGAGGTGAATCCAGGCCCTGGCTCCCCTGTCACCTTTGCAGCAGTAAACATATTGAACCTCTCCATAACCATTGCATCAGCAGTTCTCTCAATAGAGACAAGGGAACTCAGAGGTATCAACTGACCTGTCCTTGACCTCACAAAGACAGATCTATAGTCTCTCGGATCATCCCGGTATTCTCCCTCAGATTGGAGATTTACATGAAAGACCCTTCCATAGAGATTGAAGTCATTGATGTAGGAACTCCCGAAGGTCATTGAAAGGGTATTGTAAATATCACTTATCTCAACTCCCAGTGCCTTTGCCTTTTCCCTGTCCACCTTAACAGTGTAATAAGGGACATTTGTATTAAGGGTTGTCCTGACAGACATGAGCTCAGGCCTCTGGTTTGCTTTTGATACTAATTCCTGGATATGTCTGCTCAGGTCATGGATTGAGCCACCTGTCCTGTCCTGGACATAGAGCTCAAATCCCCCGGTTGTACTCATCCCCATTATCGGAGGTGGATTTGCCGCAAAGACAAGGGCATCCCGGTTCTGCGTGAACTGTCCCATGAGCCTTCCAGCAAGTGCCATTGAGGACTCATGCTTCTTCTTTCTCTCAGACCAGTCCTTTAGCCTGACCCATCCCACGCCCGCATCTGTCCTAAAGGCAAAGGACTGAAGGTCAAGGCCTGATACAGCAACCCATTCATTGACCTCTGGTGTCTTTGAAAAGGTATCTTCAATGGTATGGACAACCCCCTCTGTCCTCTCAAGGGATGAACCTGGAGGTAGGTATGTGAAGAACAGTATCGCAGCCTTATCCTCCAAAGGCACAAGGGCCGTTGGGAGCCTCTTTATGACAATGTATGTAGCAAGGAGCATGGCTACAAAGACGATTATATTTACTATTGCAAGCCTTATAACAACCCTCACGCCCCTGACAAAGCCTTTTCTTGTGAGATCAAAAACATCCTGGAAAAGCCTGATCGGTAGTACAGGTCTCTTTTCGTGTTCCTTCAGGAATATGGAGCAGAGTGCCGGTGTAAGGGTGAGGGCGACTATCCCGGAGAGAACAACAGAGATAGCAATGGTGATTGCAAACTGCTGGTAGAGCTTCCCACTGAATCCACCAACGAATGAGGCTGGCACAAAGACTGCCGAAAGCACAAGGACGATAGCTATTACAGGTGCTGTAATCTCCTCCATTGCCTTAATCGTTGCCTCTTTGGGTGGAAGCCCCTGTTCCCTCATTATTCTTTCCACGTTCTCGATCACGATAATGGCATCATCAACAACAAGACCAATAGCAAGGATAAGGCCAAAAAGGGTGAGGAGATTGATGGAGAATCCAAAGGCATAAAGTCCTGCAAATGTCCCTATGATAGAGACAGGTATAGCAAGGACAGGTATGATGGTTGCCCTCAGATTTCCAAGGAAGAGATAGACCACAAAGACAACAAGGATTATTGCAAGGGCAAGGGTGAAGAGGACCTCTTTAATAGATTCCCTTACAAATACGGTTGGATCAAAGGGGATATGATATTTAATATCAGAGGGAAAATCCTTTGATAGTTCCTTCATGAGCCTATCAAGGCTGTCCGAGACATCAAGGGCATTTGCCCCTGGTGAGAGGAATATCCCTACTGGTATGGCTGGCTGTCCTTTATAGAATGAATTCCTGTTAAAGGTCTCAGAGGAAAGTTCTACTGTGGCAACATCCTTTAGTCTCAGGGATGAGCCATCCGGATTTGAACGGATGATTATATCCTCAAACTCCTTAATCGTCTCGAATCTCCTCTCTCCTTTAATCGAATAGGAATAAACCTGTGGTGTGGTTAAAGGCTCCTGGGCAAGGCTGCCTGCTGCGAACTGTTCATTCTGGCTTGAAACAGCATTATATACATCAAGGGGTGCGAGTCCAAGCCTGGCAAGTTTATCTGGTTTTAGCCATATCCTTATGGAGTACCTCTTTTCATCGAAGACTATGGCATCACCAACACCAGGTATCCTCTTGATATCATCCATGACATTGATAATGATGTAGTTCGAAAGGGAGACCATGTCCCTCTTATTTCCTTCTGACACGAATGCCAGGACCTTAAGTAGATCAGGGGTCCTTTCTCTTACCTGCAATCCCTGACGTCTGACAGCCTCTGGAAGCTTGCTGAGGGCTGTCTGGACACGGTTGTTGACATCCATCTTTGCAACATTAGGGTCTGTGCCCACCTCAAAGAATATGCTCATATTTAGGATCCCGCTTGATGAGGCGGTGCTTGTCATGTAAATCATGTTTTCAACACCATTTATTGCCTCCTCAAGGGGCGCTGCGACAGTCTTTCCGAGGGTTTCAGCATCTGCACCAGGATATGTGGCAGTTACTGTTATCTGGGGTGGTGTCAGGGTTGGGTACTCCTTTACAGAGAGTGTCCTGATGGAGAGTATTCCTGCTATGATGATTATTATTGCAATGACTGCAGCAAACCTTGGCCTCTCAATAAAGAATCGGGATATCATCTCTTCTCCTTTTCTTACTGCCTTACCCTAACTGGCATATCAGGCCTGAGTTTCATTAGATTGTCAACTATAACTATATCCCCTGATCTCAAACCCTCTTCAACGATAAAATCCTCTCCTGTCTTTTCACCTATCTTTATATTCTTCATGACAGCCCTCCCGTTTTCGACCACATAGACTGCTGGACCAAGGGGTGTTTGAAGGACCCCCTTCTGGGGGATCACTAAAGCAGCCTTTCTCTGAAGTCCCTTTAAGGTAATCCTCACGAACTGACCTGGCAAGAGGATACCATCAGGATTTGGGAAGACCGCCCTCGCACTAACAGAGGATGTCTTCTCATCTATAACAGAGTCGATGAAATCAAGACGGCCTGAATGCCTGTAGGGTCTGTCCTCAATCTGGATCTCTGCCTTTAATGAAGGGGTCCCCAAAAAATCAAAGATTTTTTGGGGTGTCGCCTTGTAATTATCCTGTTTTGATAAATTGCCAAACCTTTGAAGATCTGTATCCGGTATAGAAAACTCTACAAAGATCGGGTTTATCTCTGTGATCGTGACCAGTGCAGTATTCGGGTTGACCATGTTGCCAGGGTCAACAAGCCTGGTTCCTATGATCCCGCTCACAGGTGCCCTTACCTCTGTGTATCCGAGATTTATCTCTGCCTGTTTAAGCCTTGCCTTTGCAGACTCAAGGGATGCCTTTGCCTGCTCATAGGCTGAAAGGGCTGTATCCCTCTGCTGTTCACTTGCAACCTTATCCTCATAGGAGGCCTTTATCCTTTTCCAGTCCCTTTCTGCCTTATTAAGTTCAGCTATTGCCAGTTCCACCTGTGCCTTTGCGCTGTCATACTCTGCCTGATAGATATCAGGCTCTATCCTGTAAAGGAGATCATCCTTTTGAACAGACTGTCCCTCCCTGAAGTACATCTCCTTCAATATCCCCCCAACCCTTGCAACAACCGTTACCCTTGATATGCTCTTTGTCCTTGCGGGATAACGGAGTTCAATGGGTATGGATCTTTGTCTCTGCACCTTATATACACTGACCTCTAATGCCTGGGCAGGCCCCTTCTTGTCTTGGGCCTCTGAAGCCTGAGGGGATTTATAGCAGTAGACCAGTAATGCAATAGCTATTATTAGAGCAGCAGAGCAGTAGTGCAGCAGTGCAGTAGCTATCTTATGGAATAATTTTTTTTCCTTATTAAAAACTACTGCTCTACTGCTCCACTGCTCTACTCCCCTCTTTAAAAGGTCTATCATGAACCTACTGAGTTGTTTTATAAACTTTGCCATCTAAGTCCTCCTTTTTTAGCTATCAGCCATTTTCGGCCAATAGCCATCAGCCCTATTCCTATTAGCTATTTCCCGAATTCTAAATCCCTATTCCCTATCTCCTATGACTATTCCCTATCAAGCTTTTTAGCAGTATCCCCGCTGCCCTTTCTAACCTGATTACGGCGAGTTCGTAGTCATATCTTGCCTCTGACAGCTGTCTTTCTGATGTTAGGTAAAGGGTGTTTGCATCTATCACATCTATACTGTTGGCAAGTCCAAGTTCGTACTGTCTTGATACGGTTTTATAATTATCCTTTGCATGTCTCAGTTGATCCTCAAGGGATTTTATTACCTCCTTCTGTGTTATGAGATCAAGGTATGCCCTTTCTATATCGATGCCTATCGTCTTTTTTTCGTCCTCATAAAGGAGTTCCGCCTGTCTCAATCTGGACTTCATCTCCATGACCTCTGCCTTTCTCAGACCTCCCTCGAATAATGGAAGGTTCAATGTTATCCCTCCGTAGAGGCTTTCCCTGTTGAGAAAGAGTGAGGCTGGATTCTCCTCCCTCCTGAGATACATCCCCTGAACAATAAGGGTTGGCCAGTATGCCCCCTTTGTGTATCTTACCTGATCCTCCGCAACCCGTTTCTGGAATTCTGCTGCCTTTAACTCAGGCCTTTCTGAAAGGGCTATCTGCCTCAAGGAGTCTATGGATAGACCAGTGACACTGCTTTCTGAAATCAGGCTTTCTATAACCTCAAAATCCCCTCTAAGTCCTGCTATCCTTGCAAGGATAGCCTTTGCAATCTTAAGATTGTTCTCTGCCCTTGTTATTTCAGCCTTTGCCCCGCTGGTTTCGGCCTCAGCCCTGAGGAGGTCTGTCTTTGTGATCTCGCCTGCCCTTAACCTGACCATTGCAGCATCCCTGTGTTTTATGAGCCTCTGAAGATTGGCCTGTGCAATCTCTAAGGCCTTCTTTGCCTTTAATACATTGTAATAGGATGTGGCAACCCTCAGGAGGTATTCCTCTTTTTCAGTCTGAATATCATATCTTGATCTCTCGATGTTATACCTTGATATATTAAGGGCTATGATCTCCCTTCCACTCAATGAAAGGGATTGATCAAGCCTTAAACCCCATGATGTTGATTCATCAGGCTGAATGACAATTCCAGTGGTGGTCCTTTTATTGTCACTATACCTTGTGTAACTACCAAAGGTGGATATCTTTGGAAAGAGCACAGAGGCAGCCTTTTCTTTACCGATCTCTGCGATGCGCTGGTCTTCTTCTGCTATCTTCAGCATTTCAGCCTCTGTAAGGGCGATCCTGAATAGGTCATAAAGGGAATACTCCCCTGAAAAGGCAAGGCGAGGATGGGTCATGATAATAAATAACAGAAATGTTAAAGCCAATACCGGATTCTGTAAGCGTAGATTCTTGAGTTTCATCTCTTTGTCCCTTCCGCAAATATCCTCACATACTCCTTAATAGTTCTCTCCCTATCGTCTCCTCGGAATTTCTTCCTCATCTTAAACTCCTGGGCATTGAAATAGGAGAAGAACATCCCAAGAAACGCCCTTGCTCCCATATTGACATCGAATTCATTCAGTACCCCCTTTTTCTGCATATTCTCAAAATAGGAGGCAAGGGTCTTTATCACCTCGTCAATTAAGGAGTTATAGACCCTCTGCATCTGTTCAGGGTATCTGTGTATCTCTGTGAGCATTATCCTTATCAGGTCCTTTCTCAAATAAAGAGTATTGAGAAATTCCCTTGCTATTACCATCAAGGCATCTTCATAGGGGAGATTTGATATCTCTGGCAGAAGGTTTCTCAGGGCTGGCAGAAAGGAATACCTGCTTATGACCTCTTCGAAGAGACTCTCCTTTGTCTGGAAGTGCCTGAAAAGGGTGATCTCGGCAATGCCTGCATCCTTTGCTATCTCCCTTGTGGTTGCTCCGTTAAAGCCCTTTTCTGAGAACAGTCTCAGCCCCGCCTCGATTATCGCCTGTCTTGTCCTTTCCTTTCTCACGATTGTAAGCACTTACTAACAATATATTAATTCAAGCAATAAAGTCAAGTGGACAGATCTGCCCTCAGACCTCAAGGGCATTAAAGAACTTCACGATTACAGAGTTTGATACAGTAATCCCCTTTTCGGTCAATCGGATACTATCGCCTACCATCTCCAGAAGGCCATCTCTTATGAGATTTTCAAGGAATTTGGATTCAACTTCAACCTCGACTCGTGAGCCGTGACCCGTGCTCTGTGAAAAGGACAACGGATAACGGATAAGGGATAAGGGAATCCCGTCCCTCTTTCTCAACCCAAGGAATATGTATTCCTTCAAAGCATCCTTTGGGCCTATCTCTATCTCCTCCTCGTACTGGATTAAGCCATTTTTTAGCGTATCTATATATCTTCTCACATCCCTCAGATTTACCCTCCTCATATTACCCTCAAAGCTGTGAGCTCCAGCCCCAAGGCCGACATACTCACCTCGATCCCAGTAATTGAGATTATGTCTGCATCGAAAACCTCCAGCCGCAAAATTAGATATCTCATAGTGTTCGTAACCATTCGATGTCAGACTATCCATAGACATATAATACATGCAGAGTATCTCGTCATCGTCAGGCTTCTTGATCCTTCCCTCTGAAAGAAGATCATAAAGGGGCGTTCCCCTCTCAGGGGTTAACTCATATGTAGAGATATGTTCAGGGGAGAACTCCATAGCCCTTGAGAGATTGAACTGCCAATCCCTTATTGATTGCCCGGGGATCCCGTATATCAGGTCAATGGAAAGATTTTTTATGCCCTCATCCCTGATAATCCCGATTGCCTTTATCCCGTCTGAGGAACTGTGGATCCGTCCAAGTGTTTCAAGTTCCCTATCAATAAAGGATTGTATGCCAAGGCTGATCCTGTTTACACCAAGCTCTCTGAGGGTTCTTATCTTTTCACTGCTAACAGTGCCTGGATTAGCCTCGACCGTGACCTCTATATCCTCAGACCATGGAATGATCCTGAGCCCCTGGAATAACCTCTCAAGTTCCTGAACAGTAAGAACCGTGGGGGTTCCTCCTCCTATGTATATCGTCTTCAATACACCAAGAACATCCCTTTTCATTTCAATCTCGTGAAGAAGGGCATTAAGATACTCCCTGGAAAGGGATTGATCAAAAGGGATCGAAAGAAAATCACAGTAGAGGCATTTTCTCAGGCAAAAAGGGATGTGAATGTACAGGTAATGAACGGCCATTTAGCGATAATTTGTGAATTGAAGGGCTATCCCGAAGTCCTTTTCCTTAATCTTTGCGATGATTGACTGAAGGTCGTCGATCTTCTTTCCCCTGACCCTTATCTGATCCTTCTGGATCTCTGCATTCACCTTCAGCTTTGTCTCCTTTATTAATCTGACTATCTCCTTTGCCTTTTCCTGGGGTATCCCCTGCTGGAGTGTTATCAACTGTCTTACGGTGCCACCTGCTGCCGCTTCTACCTTTCCATAGCTCAAAGCCTTCAAAGAAACGCCTCTCTTGATTAATTTTGATTGAAGTATGTCGATAACGCTTTTCAGTTTCTGCTCATCATCAGAAAGCAAGGTGATAACACCTTTTCCCTTATCCAGTTCGATATTGCTCTTGCTACCCTTAAAGTCAAATCGCTGCCTAATCTCCTTCATAGCCTGATCAACCGCATTGTTAACCTCCTGCATATTTACCTCGCAGACGATATCAAAGGAATGCTCCTCTGCCATGATAACCCTCCTTATCTGTTACCCCTTAATGAGTTTTATATCTTATTATAAACTTTTCGTTATGTTAAAATGTCTGCTATGGGTGACAACGGATTTGAAAGGCTTATTGAGATTATGGCCTCTCTGAGAGGTGATAAGGGTTGCCCCTGGGACAAGGAGCAGACCCATCAATCCCTGAAACCCTTTCTCATTGAGGAGACCTATGAGGTCCTTGAGGCGATAGACGAGGATAACCCTGAAAAGATAAAGGAAGAACTGGGGGACCTGCTTTTCCAGATAATCTTTCACAGCAGGCTTGCAGAGGAAAAGGGAGAATTCAGCATCCATGATGTCATCAAAAGGATTTCTGAAAAGATGATAGCAAGGCATCCCCATGTCTTTGGTGAGGAAAGATATGAAACCTCAGAAGAGGTCCTGAGACAGTGGGATGAGAGAAAAAGAGAAGAAGGCAAGATCAGGGAATCAATCCTTGAGGGCATACCAAAGGAACTCCCTTCACTTCTCAGGGCACAGAAAGTCCAGGCAAGGGCAGCAAAGGTGGGTTTTGACTGGGAAAAGGTGGAGGATGTTCTAAAAAAACTCGATGAGGAGATAGGTGAATTCAGAGATGCCCTTAACAGACAGGATCAGAAAGCAATCGAGGATGAACTTGGCGACATATTCTTTGTCCTTGTCAATATATCAAGATTCGTTGGTGTAAATCCAGAGGATGCCCTGAGAAAGACGATAAGCAAGTTTATATCCCGCTTCAGATACATAGAGATAAAGGCTGCAGAATCAGGCAGAAACCTCTCTGATATGACCCTTAATGAGATGGATAGCCTCTGGGAGGAAGCAAAGGAGAGAGGGTAAATTGCAAGGCGTCTTGACCTTTTTATGGATTAGGTGTATCATTAAAATGAAGTTTGGAAGTTTTTGTCGTAGACCGCAAGGCTTTTAGACTTTGCGGTTTTTTTATGGCTCTTCCGTACTTTTAGTTCAGTATGTAAGGAGGTGTAGCAGATGGAGAAGGGAACCGTTAAATGGTTCAATGAGTCCAAGGGCTTTGGTTTTATCACCAAAGAGGATGGCGCTGATGTATTCGTGCATTATTCAGCTATCCAGGGCAATGGCTTCAAGTCCCTTTCCGAGGGTCAAGCTGTAAGTTTTGAAGTTGTTGATGGTCCAAAGGGCCCAAAGGCAGTGAACGTTGTAAAGATCTAAGCCAACCAGGGGGGTGATATCTCACCCCCTAAAATATCCTTAATTTATCAGAAGTATAACAGATAGCAGTGAAAGAGATGGAAGAATACCTTGAGATAATAAACGAAAACGGTGAGGTAATCGGTCTGGCCCCTCGTTCGGAGATCCACGGGAATCCTTCCCTCATGCATCGGGTTGTTCATGTCCTTGTCTTTAATGAAAAAGGGGATATACTCTTACAGAAGAGATCAATGAATAAGGATGTTGCCCCTGGGAAGTGGGACACCTCTGTTGGAGGGCATGTAAATCCAGGTGAAGACCTTCTCGGTTCTGCCATGAGGGAGATGGAGGAGGAACTGGGGATTAAAGGAAAGGATCTTGAATATCTCTATTCCTATGTTCATACAAATCCTTATGAAACAGAGCATGTAACAACCTTTGGGTTTGTTCATAACGGCCCAGTTACATTTAACAGAGAAGAGATTGAAGAGGTAAGGTTCTGGAGTATTGATGACATTAGAGAAAGCCTTGGTAAGGGTACCCTAAGTGATAACTTTGAGGAGGAGATAAATCTCTATCTTTCCCGATTATACCCCCCGGAGTGACCTGAAGATATATTTATGTATCTGAAGGTTGAGCCTCACATTAAGACGGTCCTCGATGATCCATCTTGACAGTTCCTCAGGATCGAGCATTCCAGAGGCAGGAGAAAACAGGATCTGGCCTTTAAGGGAATGGGTGTTTATAAACTCCCTTGCCCACTCATAATCCCTCCTGTTGCAGATGACGAACTTTATCTCATCCACTGATTTCAGTAAGGATAGATTAGAGGGCATAAATTCCTTGGACATACCACTTCCTGGTGTCTTTATGTCCATTATGATAATCGCCTCTTTGTTCACATCGCCTATATCTACAGAGCCATTCGTCTCGATAAGAACCCTGTACCCCTCCTTAATAAGCCTATCGATCAGGTCAAATACCTCCTTCTGAAGGAGAGGTTCTCCACCGGTTATCTCAATAAGTGGAAAGCCTGAACCCCTGACAACATCCATGATCTGTTCCACCGTCATTTCAAAACTCTCATCATAGGCATAGGTTGTGTCGCAGTAAGAGCATCGAAGATTACATCCACTCAGCCTTATGAATGTACAGGGTAGCCCTGCATAGCTTGATTCACCCTGTATGCTACTGAATATCTCACAGACCTTCATTTTTCCCTTCTATCTATCATCTGGATAACCCTGGGGAGTTCCTCTATCCTGTCAATAACATAATCAGCATCTTTGATCATCTCATAGGGTCTGTATCCATATGTGACCGAGACGGTTTTGATGCCCGCTGCCTTACCCGCTTCTATATCAAGATTGCTGTCTCCTACCATGATAGCCTCATCTGGTTTTACATCGAACTCATTCAGTACCTTAAGGATCGGCAATGGTGAGGGTTTCTTCTCAGGGGTACTGTCACTTCCGATTATCATGTCAAAAAAGATGTCAAGTCCAAGTCCCTCAATTATCCTCCTTGATAATGCCTCCCTCTTGTTTGATATTATTGCCTTTCTGTAGTTTTTCAGCTCTTCCAGGGTCTTCCGAACACCAGGATAATCCCTTGTATAATCAAGGAGGTGGCTACTGTAGTATTCAAGAAACCTATCCATTACAACCTTCCTGACATCATCGTTATCGTGAAATACGGTATTTGACAGGAGTTTCTCTATTAACCTTGATATTCCCTCTCCGACAAGTTTTATGGTATCCTTAGTGGTGAGGGGGCTGAGGCCATAGAGTATTATTGCATAATTAATGGCCTCAGTTATGTCCCTGCTTGAATCTATTAATGTTCCGTCAAGGTCAAATATGATAAGCTTTGTAGTCATGAAAGATTATAACATAGGGTGAAGGTGGCCAAAAAACATTGAGGACAGCATTCTTATATGATGATATATTCCTTGAACATGAAACGCCTCAATGGCATCCTGAGAACAGGAACAGGCTCATTTCTATAGTAAACAGACTTAAGGGATCTTCTCTCTGGGAAAAGCTTATTCATCCTGAATTTGATAGGGCAGGTATAGATGATGTGCTCCTTGTTCACACCCCTGAGTATGTGAAGAGGCTGGAGAACTTCTGGGAGGGTTATATCGATCCTGATACATATATTTCTCAGAGAAGTTTAGAAGTGGCCCTTTTTGCTGTCGGGGCACTCAAGAAGGGGTTGGATCTCTGCAGAGAAGGTGAAGTGAGGCGTGTCTTCTGTGCTGTGAGGCCACCAGGACATCATGCTGAAGCTGACAGGGCAATGGGATTTTGTATATTTAACAATGTGGCAATTGCTGCAAGGTATGGTCAGAAGATAGGTTACAGAAAGGTCTTTATAATCGATTTTGATGTTCATCATGGTAATGGTACCCAGCACATCTTTGAGGAGGATGATACTGTCTTTTATTTCAGTACCCATGAGTATCCCCATTATCCAGGCACAGGGAGTTCATCAGAGATGGGCAGAGGAAAGGGTGCTGGATATACAAAGAACCTTCCGTTGGGGCCGGGATCAGGGGATAAGGAGTATCTACATGTGTATAGGGAGGTACTGCCAGGGATTATAAAGGGTTTTTCTCCTGATATAATCCTTGTCTCGGCTGGTTACGATATAAGGGCAGAGGATCCATTGTCATCCATAAGGGTCTCTGATCAGGGCATAAGGGGGATTGTTCAGTCTATTCTGTCCTTTGATCTGCCAGTGGTATTTTCCCTTGAAGGGGGTTATAACCTTAAAGCCCTTGCAGATTCTGTCCTGATCACGGTTGAGGAGATGATCAGGGATTGATTATCTCTTCTTTTTCCTTGAGAAATCCACCCTTACGACCTTCTCATCCATAATCCCCTCATCAGGCCTTTCCAGGGTGGATTCGCTTTTTTTATCTTCTGATTTATCCTTTACTGTTTCGGGTGAGATAATGAATTGCGAACGCAGTTCTGGAGAGAATATCAATATAATATCCTCAGAGGGTATAAAACACCTCTCAGGGGTTGTCCCGAATACAAGGGTTGCGGATATACCATATTCATCCCAGGAGAAATTCATCCTCTGGTTGAAGACTAGGACTATGCCGTTCTTTTTTTCCTCCTCAGTGAATCCCCTTCTCCCGATCATTACATCCTCAGAGTACCTTACCAGTATGAAGACCCTTCCTCCAAGGTTTAACATCTCGTAGAAGACCTTCTTTTTCAGTTCATTGATTTCCTTCTGCATGAATGATTTTAACATATTGACAAATGATCTGTGTTCTGTTTAATTTAGAGCAGTCATTGATAAATACCAGGGAGGTTACTATGGTCAGGATTGCTGTTGCTGGTGCCATGGGAAGGATGGGGAGCCGCATAACAGCCCTATCAAGGGAATATGAGGGTATAAAACTTGTGGGAGTTTTTGAGAAGAAGGGGCATAAGGATGTGGGAAAGGACATAGGCCCCCTTGTCGGTATCGGAGAGACAGGGATAATCCTTCAGGATGGCATTGATAAGGTCATAGATTTGGCAGATGTTGTAATAGATTTTACCCATACGGGCTCAACCCTTGATCATCTGAGAGTTGCCTCCTCTAAGGGTAAGGCTATGGTCATAGGAACAACAGGATTTACCAGAGATGAGATTAAGGAGGTCGAGAGACTGGCAGGAGGGATCCCTTGTGTAACGGCACCGAATATGAGTGTCGGTGTCAATCTTCTACTTAAGGTTTTAAGGGATGTTGCCATTGTCCTTGGAGATGATTACGATATAGAGATAATAGAGGCCCATCACAGACTGAAGAAGGACGCACCAAGCGGTACCGCAATGAAGATGGCTCATGTTATAGCCTCTGCCCTGAACAGGGATCTTGATGATGTTGCTATATATGCAAGGAAGGGGATGATTGGAGAACGGACAAAAAAGGAGATCGGCATCCAGACGATAAGGGCAGGTGATATAGTTGGGGAGCATACGGTTCTCTTTGGCGGGATGGGCGAGAGGATAGAGATTACCCATAAGGCTTCAAGCAGGGATACCTTTGCAAGGGGCGCATTGAGGGCAGCCCTATGGATTCATGGAAAGGCACCGGGCCTTTATGATATGCAGGATGTGCTCGGGCTAAAGGGATAGAACCATACAACGTTTGAGCCTCTTTTGCTCATACATTGCCATGTCAGCCTGAATCAATAACTCTTCAATGGATACGGGATCTTTTGCTTCGCAATGGGCAGCCCCGATGCTCAGAGACAGGTTATACCCTCGCTGTGTATTAGCGTTGATATTCTTCAGATTTTCCTGAAGTCTCATTGCCAGGTCATTGCAACTGTCTGTTGTGCCTACGGCAAGGACAGAAAACTCGTCCCCTCCTATCCTAGCTATTATGTCTGATTCGCGGAATGTTTTTCTGAGGATGTTTGCTGTCTCTATTAATGCGGCATCTCCTTCTTTATGTCCGAATCTGTCATTAATCAATTTTAGATTATCCAGGTCAATGTATAGGAGGCAGACTTCACCGCTGAAGCGATTCGCTATCTTCAGCTGTTGAACAGCAAGGGTGAGGAAACCCCTTCTGTTGTAAAGACCGGTCAGTTCGTCTGTGAGAGATAGTTTTCTGAACTCATCCTCCATCCTTTTTATATCGGTGATGTTTTTTGATATCACACTTACTGCTATGACATTACCCTCCTGGTCTTTAACAGGGCTTAGAGTTCTAAGAAAGTATCTTCCATCCCTCTCGCTTCTGTGCTCATGCTGAACCGAATTGCCTGTCTCTATGACTGACTTGACCTTCTCTATGAAGACCCTTGTCTCCTCAGGGGTATGGAATTCACCGTAGGTCTTTCCTATTATCTCTTCCTCTTTTACCCCGAGCCTTGAGAGGTGTTTCTGATTTATGAAGATATAGCGATAATCCCTGTCAATAAGGTAAATCGAATCATCTGTTGATTCAACGAGGGATCTATACTTTGCCTCGCTCTTGAGGAGTTCGGTCTTTGCCATGGCAGACTCCTCCCTTAACCTTTCGAGTTCTGCCACACGCCTTCGCAATTCCTCAATCTCTCTCAGGAGGTCATTCATGCTTTATTGTATCATAAAGTTGGGTTATAATATTTTATGATTGGGTCTTCTGAGACGAAGATTTCGGAATGGCAGGAAAAGCTAAGGGAGATAATCAATATATCCTCCAGATATATCCACGGGAAGGATAGGCCTTTACTCCTGGCTCTTCTTACCTTTTTTTCAAGGGGACATCTCCTTATTGAGGACCTTCCAGGTCTTGGAAAGACCACCCTTGCGATAGCGATCGCTAAGCTCCTTGGTCTCAATTTTGGAAGGATCCAGTGCACAAGCGATCTTCTTCCGACTGATATAACAGGATTGTCGATCTATAACAAAAACACCGGCGAGTTTGAGTTTCACCAGGGCCCTGTCTTTAACAACATAGTCCTTGTGGATGAGATAAACAGGGCCTCTCCAAAGACCCAGAGCGCCCTACTTGAGGCAATGGGTGAGAAGCAGACCACGATTGAAGGGAGGACCTATAAACTGCCAAGGCCTTTTTTTGTGATTGCTACTCAGAATCCCGTTGAACAATTTGGCACATTTCCATTGCCTGAATCACAGATGGATAGGTTTTTGATGAAGATAAGCATAGGTTATCCCCCAAGGGAGGCGGAAAAGGAGATACTGCGTGGTGGTAGTAAGAGGGAGGAACTCTACTCGCTGAAGCCTGTAATGAGCAAGGAGGAGGTTATATCCATACAGGAGTCCATAAAAAGGGATATCTTTGTCTCGGAGAGGATCCTGGATTACATCCTGGATATCGTTGATGCAACAAGGAATAGCAGGTATCTCATGGCAGGGATATCCACAAGGGGGATGCTCTCGATCATTAATGTTGCAAAGACAAAGGCGTTCTTTGAAGGAAGGGAATTTGTGATCCCTGAGGATATAAAGGATCTGTCAGAATATATCATTCCCCATAGGGTCCTCTTTAGGGAGGAGTATGATGGTTCTGACAGGAAGGAGATAGTAAGATCGATTATAGAGGAGATTCCCGTCCCGGTGTTATAAGGATAAAAAAGGCTGGGTGGATTTATATCCTCCTGACCATATTCCTGGGTATTGGTGCTGTAAATACAGGTAACAACCTTATATATATCATTGTCTCAGCCCTTCTAAGTTTCATGGCCCTTTCAGGATTCTTTGGTAAAAGGAATATATCGAATCTTGACCTGAGTATCGAATTACCTGAGGAGGTCTATGCATCAAAAGAGACGGTTCTCAAGGTTACCCTGATGAATAAGAAGAGATTCTTGCCAGCCTTTCTTATCAGGGTCATGATAGGGGATGGGCATATGCTGTATCCATTCATTGACCCTGGGAAGGGCATCTCAGGATACCTCAGGATTAAATTCCCTTCACGGGGGATACATAAGATTGAGGATGTTTACATGTGTTCAGTTTTTCCTTTTAATTTCTTCAGGAGGTGCCAAAGATTAGAATTAAAGAAGGAGGTTATCGTCTTCCCTGAGCCAAAGGAATACAGTATTGAATATGAGCATGGATTAAGGAGGAAAAGGGGAGATGACCAGACCGAGGAAAAGGGGTTTGAAGGTGACTTATTATCACTGAGGGATTATGCGCCTGGTGACCCTTTAAAGTATATTCACTGGAAGGCCTCTGCAAAAACAGGCCGGTTCAAGACAAAGGAATTATCAACCCTGATGTCTCGACCGGCTATGATAGATATTGAGAGGTTAAGGGGAAGGGACATAGAGGAGAGGCTATCCTTTGCAACCTATCTGATCCTGAGGTATTTAAGGTTAGGCCTTCCAATGGTTGTGAGGGTTAAGGGGAAGGTTTTCAATGTAACGGAAAGGTCAGGTCTGTCAAGGAAAGAGGTATTGAAGGAGCTTGCCCTTTACTGATGAAGAGAGAACACGGTATAAGGTATATTCTAAGGATCTCTGAATCTTCACAGAGCAAAGTAAGGATAAGGTCTATTGTCACGCTGCTCAGTTATTTAGCTGTTATCACAGGTTTCTTGTCAGTGATCCAGCATATCCATGTTTCATTTCTTGCCCTTTTTCTTGCGATTCTTGCCATATCCTTTTACCTTGAGATAAAACGGAAGCAACTAATATTCCCTACTGGAGTAGAAAAGGCATTTCTTCCACGATGGCTACTTAATATTCTCTCCTTGTTTGTGGTATCAATCTCATTCTTCAGGGTCGATGCTGATATGGAAAACCTTGTTACAGTAGGGATAGAGACCCTCTTGATCCTTTCCGGAATAAAACTGATGGAGGATAAGAAACCAAGGGATCACCTACAGATATACATTATATCCTTATTCCTTATTGCGGGTTCAGCCCTTCTGACACTCAGTATATCCTTTGTTCTCTACTTTGCCTTTTATACATTTGTGTTTACCTCTGGTATTGTAATGCTTACATATCACAGTGAATCGAGCAACCTCGAGATGGAGTTGCGGACGGTTGCAAAGGTGCTTTTAAGATCCCTCCTGTTGCCTGTCCTTGCTATCCCTTTAACGGTCATATTCTTTACCCTATTGCCAAGGACAAATTATCCCTTTCTGAATTTCCTTAACAGGGAGGTTGCCAGGTCAGGGTTCACTGAAACTGTTAAACTTGGCCATATCTCTGATATACAGGAGGATGCCACGACCGTTTTCAGGGCGAGCATGGAAAGGGTTAGGGAGGATCAACTCTACTGGCGTGGAATAGTCCTTGATTATTTTGATGGTTCTGGCTGGAAGGTGCGGGAGGAACGGGTGAAGGCAGATGAGTCAACCCTTAGGGGAAAGGGTATAAAACAGGTAATCTATCTTGAGCCTTATGAGAATAGGTATCTTTTTAGCCTCGACAAACCGATGTATGTCAGTATAAGGAAGGCTAAGGTTTCAGAAGGGATGGTCATCACAATAAATGAGAATGTCTCAAGGCGGATCAGGTATGAGGCATACTCTATCCCTTCCGAGGTTATACCTGTAAAAATGATTGATAGGGATAGGTATCTTCAGCTGCCTGAGAGGGATATGAAGAGGTTGAGGACGTTTGCAAGCAGTTTTGCTGGAGATGATGAGAAACTGGCAGTATCAATCATGGATCATCTTAGAAAGGATTATACCTATTCCCTTAAGAGGCTTCCTGTATCTAATTACCCCCTTGAGGATTTCCTTTTCAGTCATCGAAGTGGTAACTGTGAATACTTTGCCTCTGCAATGGCAGTAATCCTGAGGCTTAGGGGGATACCCTCCAGGCTTGTGGGTGGCTACAGAGGGGGCTACTATAATGAGATTGGAGGTTATTATTTAGTTTCCCAGAGAAATGCCCATGTCTGGGTTGAGGCCTATATTGATGGGAAAGGCTGGGTTAGGTTTGATCCAACCCCTCCTCTGGAGGGATCTATTAGGCAAAAAAGGGACATTTTGTTCAAGGCGAGACTCATGATGGATACCATAAATTATTACTGGAATGCCTTTGTCATAACCTATGACCTGTCCAAGCAGATGAGATTGTTTAACAGGGTAAGGCAGTTCAAGATGCCTGTTATGAAACCTTTGTTCGAAAAAAGGGCATTAGTGGCCTACCTTGTGGGGGCAGCAAACCTGATGATCTTTTTTATAGTTATTCGGTATGTGATCTCTGCTATTAAGACGCCTCCAGAGGTGGTCATCCTCAGGAGGTTTCTGGATGTGATGAAAAGACACGGATATATCAGGAGGCATTCCCAGGGACTCGAAGAATTTATCTCAGGGATAAAAGAACCTGGGCTTAGAGAGAAGGCCTCTTATCTTGTAAAGGAGCTACAACCCTATATCTTTGGCCTAAGTTCTATTGACAGAAGGGAAAAGGGTAGGTTAATGAAGATGATTAAGGATATCAAGTAAAGCCTTG
>JBBIPQ010000019.1:0-24611 GCA_037442785.1 Nitrospirota bacterium | reverse complement strand
CTCAGGATGATCTCCTCTATATTTGCTGAAGGACTACTACCCCTGAAAAAATCAATAGACCTTTTAATCTCACTGATGATCTCCTCAGAGGCATTTATTATTACAGGTTGTGCCTCATCGGGGGGTACCTTCTCGAGGGCCTCTCCCTTTTTTAATCTTTCCGCATCTTCATAAGACAAATTGAATTCCCTTTGTAATGCCTCTGTATGGAGGTTGCTGCCAACAGAGCTATCCCTTGTGAAGGCAGAGACACCCCCTTTAAGGATATTCATATTTATTGTGCTTGCGCCTACATTTATAAGAGCAACATGGGAATCTGCCTCTATCTCGTAATTTATCCCGTACATGTTCTCAAGGGCAAAGGCATCAACATCAACAATAACGGTGTTAAAACCTGCCTCATTAACCACATTCACATAATCATTGATTATCTCCTTCTTGACAGCCACCAGGATCACGTCCATCTGCCCTGGCTCTTCCCGGGGCCCGAGGATCTGGAAATCTATGTTCACATCCTCAATATCAAAGGGAACATACTGTTCAGCCTCAAATTTTATGGACTCACTCAATTCCTCTTCTGTCATGTCAGGCAGGGATATCCTTTTTATGATAACGGCAGAATGGCCTGATATGGAGATGACCGCGTCCTTTGTCTTTATCTTTGCCTTTCTGATCAGTTCCCTTAGTGCATCGGTGAGCCTTATTGAATCTATGATACTTCCATCAACAATGAGTTCAGGCGATATGGGAAGGAGATCAAATAGTTCAAGCTCATAACCCGACCTGGTGTCCTTAAGTTGAACCGCCTTGATGTAACTTGACCCTATATCCAGGCCAATTATTCCCCTTTTACCAAACATACTACTTATGAATACCAGAAATTTTCATTCTTGTCAAGTCTTTTTTTATTTAAAAACCGATAGGTTAAAAATAAATCTTAAAAAACTGCTTTAAGGAATTTTTATAAATTTAACAATCTTTCAATCTTAATAATCTCTCCATTGATCCTCCCGATGCCTAACAGACTTCCGTCAATTCCTTTGAGTTTTACATAACCATTTGAAATTTTTAGATTTTTTTTGTTTTTAAGAGGGATTCCTCTTTTGGCCTTACCTGCTTCGTCATCATTAAGAATTACCTCATCCATCTCCCTGAGTGCAGAATCAATGGTCATAATAGAGCGACTTATCCTGTTGCATGAGTCATCCTCAATAAATGCCTTTAGCTCCTCAATAGTGATAGAATCATCAACCCTGAACTTTCCTGTTGCAACCCTCCTGAGGGCAGTGACATGACCTCCGACTCCAAGGGCATCACCTATATCACTACAAAGGCTCCTTATGTATGTACCCTTTGAGCATAAAACCCTGATGTCAACAAAGGGCATTTCAATGTTCAATAGATCTATTCGCTCTATCCTGACGATCCTCTTTTTCCTTTCAACAATTATGCCCTTTCTTGCGAATTCGTAGAGGGGTATACCATCTTTCTTGATGGCAGAGAACATGGGTGGGGTCTGCTCAATATCACCCTGAAATCTCTTTATGGCCCAGACCACCTCATCCTCAGAAAAGGAAAAACCCTCTACCCTATCTATGACCTTCCCCTCTGAATCGAGTGTATCAGTCCTCTCACCAAGTTTTATCCTTGCAATGTACTCCTTGTCAAGATCAGTAAGAAACCTTGCTATCTTTGTTGCCTCATTCAGGCAGATAAGGAGAACCCCTGTTGCAATTGGATCAAGGGTTCCCGCATGGCCTGCCTTTTTAACACGGAATATCCTTTTTACTGTTGTAACAGCCTCCTGGGATGTCATTCCCTCGGGCTTATCAAGATTTATAACGATGTTCACCTTAAAAATCCCTTTTTTCACATCTGTCCAAGATAAATATTAAATGGGCATGAGACCCCTCTTTCTTTTGTGTTTTTGAGGTCTTATGCCCATAAAAATAATCTCTGTCACTTTATTTTGGACAGCAGTGTCTTTTTACCGTTGTTTATGGGCAATTCATAGTCTTTGATGCTTCCCTAAGAAGAGATTCCTTTGCCTCCTCAAGATTTCCCTTAATTTTGTACCCCGCCGCATTCCTGTGCCCACCACCGCCAAAGGTCTCTGCTATCCTTGCCACATTTATCTCCCCCTTTGAGCGAAGACTTACCTTCCACCCATCCTCTATCTCCCTGAAAAATGCGGATATCTTTACATCAGCCATCATCCTCGGGAAGTTTGCAAAATTTTCTGTGTCTGCTGCATCAGTCCCTGTTCTCTGAAACATCTCCCTTGTTACCGAGGTTATGGCAATCCCATCCCTTATCTCAATCGTGTTCAATGTAAGGATGAGTAACTCAAACCTGCCCCTTGACCACATATCATAAAGGGATGTAGATACTAAGGCAGGGTCTGCCCCTGCCCTGATGAGTTCTGAGGCATCCATTAAGGTAGTGGCATCAGTGTTACTGTATCTGAAGGTTCCTGTATCAATGGCTATGGCAGTATAAAGATTTGTAGCCATATCCTTTGATATTTCTACGCCCATTGCCTTGATAAGATGGAATATCATCTGTCCTGTTGCAGAGGCAGATGGGACGACCCATTTCAGATCCCCAAACTCCCTTTCGGTCTCATGATGATCTATTATTGCTGTGAAAGGTTGATTCTCTTTAACAAAATCATTAAGGTCTGCCCTTTCAGGGGTGTTACAGTCAAGAAGGATAAGGTTTGAGATTCCATAAAGATTTGATATTGAATTGGTGAACCTCTCATGACCTGGCAGAAACCTGTAAAGATATGGGACAGGGTCACGATCGTAAACAATTACCCTTTTACCAATGGATTCAAGGGCCATTGAAAGGCTGATGGACGAACCAAGGGCATCGCCCTCAGGATTTATGTGTGTTGCAATGAGAAAGTCATCCCTTTCCTTAAAAAAAGATATGATCTCTTCAGGAACCTTCATATCGGGAAGTCTTTTATTGGGAATCTTTATTCTCCTCGTTACTTTCTCCAGAATGTTTCTTTATCTCTTTAAGGAGTTTATCGATCCTTGCACCATATTCAATGGACTCGTCTATCCTGAATTCAATGGTCGGGATCACCTTCATCCTTACCCTCTTTGCAATCTCTGAACGAACAAAGCTCTTTGCCGAATTCAGGATCTCAAGGGTTGATTCCCTATCCTCCTCTTTAAGGACACTTACAAAGACCCTTGCAATCTTAAGGTCCTCTGTTATATCAACGCCTGTAACCGTTACAAACCCGAGACGAGGATCCTTAAGCCTTCGCATTATTATCTCAGCGATCTCCTCTCTCAGGAGGTCACTCACCCTCTGTGATCTTTTGTATGGAAGCATTTTATTCTTTTAGGAATGAATTAGAAGATGAGAAGTTATAACTTAGCCGCCACCTTCTCCATAATATAGTTTTCAAGCACATCTCCAACCTTTATATCATTGAAGTTTTCTATCATCAGTCCACATTCATAACCAGCCTGGACCTCTCTCACATCCTCCTTAAACCTCTTCAGGGATGCTATCTTTCCCTCATAGACAACAATGTTGTCCCTTATGACCCTTATCCCATCGCTGGCACGGGATATGACCCCATCAAGGACATAACAACCCGCGATTGTACCAAGCCTGGAGACCTGGAATGTCTGTCTCACCTCTGCCCTTCCGAGTATCTTTTCTTTAAGGGTAGGTTCGAGAAGTCCCTCAAGGGCCTTCTTTATATCATCAATAGCAACATAGATGATGTTGTAGTGCCTTATATCGACTCCTTCTTTTTCTGCAAGTTGCTGGGCCTTCAGCTCAGGCCTCACATTGAAGCCCAATATAATCGCATTAGATGCTGAAGCAAGCATTACATCAGACTCGTTTATACCACCCACAGAGGCATGGATTACCTTAACCTTTACCTCTGGATGGGTGATATGTTCAAGGGCATCCCTCAGGGCCTCCACAGAGCCCTGAACATCGGCCTTTATGATTATGTTCAGTTCCTTGATCTCCCCTTCCTTTATCTTTGCATAGAGATCATCAAGGGTAAGTTTTCGCCTTTTTGCCATCTCAGCAAGTCTCTGTTTCTGCTGCCTTGCCATGGCAATCTGTCTCGCCTTCCTTTCATCACTTACAACGGTAAATATATCCCCAGCAATAGGGACCTCAGGAAAACCTATAACCTCTACAGGGGTTGAAGGACCAGCCTCCTGAATCCTCTTGCCAGAATCATCAATTAATGCCCTGACCCGTCCAAATTGGGTACCTGCAAGGAATACGTCTCCTACCCTCAGGATACCGTCCTGAACCAGGACCGTTGCTACAGGGCCTCTTCCCCTATCGAGGCGTGCCTCGATTATCGTGCCCTTTGCCATCCTTTTTGGATTTGCCTTTAGTTCCATTATCTCGGCCTGGAGCAATATCATCTCTAAGAGGTTCTCGATCCCTATGCGTTTTTTTGCAGAGACCTCAACAAAGATATTCTGCCCGCCCCACTCCTCAGGTATTATCCCTCGTTCTGCAAGTTCATTCTTCACCTTCGCAGGATTTGCCTCTGGTTTATCTATCTTATTTATTGCAACTATTATAGGCACATTCGCTGCCCTTGCATGATCTATGGCTTCCATGGTCTGAGGCATGACACCATCGTCTGCAGCAACAACAAGTACAACCACATCTGTCACCTTTGCTCCCCTTGCCCTGAGGGATGTAAAGGCCTCATGGCCTGGTGTATCAAGAAAAACTATATCCTTTCCCTTAAGACTGACCTTGTAGGCTCCTATGTGCTGGGTAATCCCCCCAGCCTCTGTCTCTGTCACCCTTGTCTGCCTTATTGCATCAAGGAGAGATGTCTTGCCATGGTCTACATGTCCCATAATAGTAACAACAGGAGGCCTTGGCGTCATTGCGGATATATCAATAACCTCTTCCTCAAGGGCAGGCTCCTCTTCAATTGTGGCTACCTCGAGCTTGACTCCAAATCCTTCTGCTACCAATAACGCCGCATCTAAATCAACAGGCTGGTTAATAGTGGGCATGTAGCCCAGTTCCATAAACTTCTTTATCACTTCAGGTAGCTTAACACCAATGAGTTCCGCAAATTCCTTTACAGTTGTTCCTTCCTGGATCTTGAGATGTTTCTTTCTTGGTGCTGTAATGGGCGGTTTCTCGGCAACTTTGACAGCCTCTTTCTCTTTTCCTGTCTTCTTAAAAGGTCTAATATCATGCCATCTCTTAGGCTCTATCTTTCTAATTGATTGAAATGTCCTCTGCATTGCAGGCTTAACCTTAATCTTTTCAACCTTCTCTGTCTCCAGTTCCTTCTTGAACCGGTCGGGCACCTTTAACTCTGTCTCCTCTACAAACATAACCTCCCTGGGCAGGGCCACCTCTTTCGCCTCTTCCTTTTCTTCCTTCTCAGGGATGACCCTGACTGCTGGGGGTATCTCCTCAATTGAAGGCAACTCCTCAGTCACCTCCCTGGTTTCCCTTGATACAGGTTCTTTAACTGTTACCGAAGCTACCTTTAAATATTCCTCGACCCTTTTCGCTGTGTCATCATCCACATTTGAGGCTGGTTTCTTACCCTCAATGCCGAGGCTTGATAATGCAGCAATTATCTCTTTGTTGGTGACCCCAAGTTTCTTTGCAAGATCATATATCCTAATCTTTGTCATTAAATTAAAAGCCCTCCATTCACTCTCACTTGTAACCTTCAAAATAAAATGTTATCATAAAAACCTATGTTTATGCAATTTTCGTTGGAGGTGATAAGATGGCTGTATGTTATTCATGCGGAAAAAAAAGGGTCACAGGGAACAATGTTAGCCACGCCAACAATAAAACCAAGCGACAGATCCTTCCAAACCTTCAAAGGATCAGGGTTCATACAGACAGTGGCGTAAGGCGTGAGTATGTCTGTACAAGGTGCCTGAGGTCAGGGCTTGTCAAAAAGGCAGTATGAAGAGGCTCTCAGAGGTCCTCTCTCCCATATTAAGGGAATCAGGCCTTGAGGAGGGAATAAGGCTCGACCTTATTAAAAAAAGATGGGACGAGCTATTTGGCCCTCCCCTCTGCCTCCACCTTTATCCAGTAAGCCTGAGGGATGGTGAACTCATAGTAAATGTTGATTCCCCTTTATGGCTACAGGAGGTATCCCTCCAGAAGGAAAATATACTTAAGAATCTTACTCCTTTCGGAGTAAGGGATGTAAGATTCAGGCTGGGCAGGGTCTTTAGAGGACGAAAGGAGAGGCAAGGAAAAGGGGAGAACGGGCATAAAAAGATCCTTTCTCCTGATTCTCTTAGATACATAGCTGAGGTTGTAAGTCCTATTAAGGATCACGAACTCAAGGAGACTATAAGGACCGTAATGAAAAGGTCCTTGTCCCGAACCACGGATTCATGCTGATTCAGCCTGTTTCTTATAAATAAGGATCGGCCTTTCTTTCTTAACAACAGTCTCTTCATTTATAATGCACTCCACTATACCCTTTTCAGAGGGTATCTCGTACATCACATCGAGCATTATCTCTTCCAGGATAGCCCTCAGTCCCCTCGCTCCTGTCTTTCTCTGGACAGCCTTTTTCGCAATGGCTGTTAAGGCACCCTCTGTAAATCTGAGTTTCACATCATCAAATGAGAGGAGTTTCTGATACTGTTTTATAAGGGAATTCTTTGGCTCTGTCAGTATCTTCACAAGGGCGCCTTCATCCAATTCATCGAGCACTGCTGTTACAGGGAGCCTGCCAACAAGCTCAGGTATAAGACCATATCTGATAAGGTCCTCAGGTTCAAGGAGGCTAAGGATATTGCCTATCCTTTTCTCCTTCGCACTGATCACCTCAGCACCAAAGCCAAGGGTCTTTTTACCGATGCGCTGACCTACAATATCATCAAGACCAACAAAGGCACCTCCGCAAATAAAGAGTATATTTGTGGTATCTACCTGAATATATTCCTGCTGAGGATGCTTTCTTCCACCCTGAGGCGGGATATTTGCGATCGTTCCCTCAATAATCTTCAGGAGGGCCTGCTGAACCCCCTCTCCTGATACATCCCTTGTAATGGAAGGGCTATCGGATTTCCTGCTGATCTTATCTATCTCATCTATATAGACGATCCCTCTCTGTGCCCGCTCTATATCGAAGTCAGCTGCCTGGAGGAGTTTGAGGATTATATTCTCCACATCCTCACCAACATAACCTGCCTCGGTTAGGGTGGTAGCATCAGCGATTGTGAAGGGGACATCGAGCATCCTCGCAAGGGTTTGTGCAAGGAGCGTCTTACCCGTCCCTGTCGGACCGATCAAGAGGATATTACTCTTCTGAATCTCCACATCAGTGGTCTCTGGAGAATATATCCTCTTGTAATGATTGTGAACAGCCACTGAGAGGATCTTCTTTGCCCGTTCCTGTCCTATGACATAATCATCAAGAAAGCTGTGAATCTCCTTTGGAGTGGGCAATTTTGGCATAGGTGCAGGAGGATTCTCCAGATAGAGTTCCTCTGCAATTATCTCATTACAGAGTTCCACGCACTCATCACATATATATACTGTTGGGCCTGCAATCAGCTTTCTAACCTCGTCATGTCCCTTACCACAAAAGGAACACTTAAGCTTTTCCTCTTTATCCTTCTTTGCCACCAAGTTCCTCCTTATTTCTTCTTTGCACTATATATGACCTCATCAACAAGGCCATATTCCTTAGCCTCTTCACCGGACATAAAAAAGTCCCTATCGGTATCTGCCTGTATCTTTTCTATTGGCTGGCCTGTATGCTCAGCAAGAATCTTATTAAGCGTGTCCTTAATCCTCAGGATCTCCCTCGCATGTATCTCTATATCAGTTGCCTGCCCCTGGAAACCTCCCATTGGCTGATGTATCATTATCCTTGAATGGGGGAGGGCAAACCTCTTTCCCTTAGTCCCTGCTGCAAGGAGAAGGGCTCCCATACTTGCGGCCTGACCAATACAGTATGTAGCGATATTGGATTTTACATACTGCATGGTGTCATATATTGCAAGACCCGATGAGACGATACCCCCAGGTGTATTTATATACAGATGTATGTCTTTGTCAGGGTCCTCGGTCTGCAAGAAAAGCAACTGGGCTATAACGGTATTTGCCACGTTGTCATCAATGGGGGTTCCTATAAATATGATCCTGTCTTTAAGGAGCCTTGAATAGATATCGTAGGCCCTTTCGGATCGCCCTGTCTGCTCTATTACAATCGGAATCAAACTCAATTTTCTTCTCCTTTCTCTATGTTTGCCTTACTCAGTAGAAGGTCCATGACCTTCTCCTCAAATATAGAATCCTTGAGCCTGTCCAGAGAACCATCCCTGGATATATAAAATTTCATTATACTCTCTGGAGGCAAAGAAAAACGTCTGGATAGATCTATTATCTTTTTCTTCATATCCTCTTCAAAAACCCTTACCCCTTCTTTCCTCCCTATCATGGAAAGAAGCAGGCTGGTCTTCAAGTTCCTTATCGCCTCCGGTCTTACTTCTTCCTTTAGTCTCTCTATATCCCCTTCTCCAATCTCTTCCTTCTCATCCTTCTTGATTGATGATGCAAGCATCTCTATCTCTTCCTCAAGAAGGGTTTCCGGTAGGTCAAATTCATTACTCTCGAGAACTTTATTGATTATCTCTGCCTTCTGTATCTTTTCAACCTCTGACCTCTTAAGCCTTAACACCTCTTCCCGAATATGGCCCTTCAATTCCTCCATGTTATTGAAGCCAAGATCTTTAGCAAATTCATCATCTATCTCCGGGATCCTTGCCCTTTTCACATCCTTAATCGTCAACTGCAATTTCACCCCTTTCCCTGCCAGATCCTTATAGGGATAAGTGTCAGGGAATGTTGTCTCCATAATAAGCTCGCTTCCTTTCCCCTTGCCTATAAGGCTTTGCACGACATCCTCTGGGAAGAGGGGCCCTCCTATCTTATAGATCTGATCCTTTTTTTCTATTATTTCATCAGTGGCTCCCAGCGAGTCTTCTTGACCCGTTGGAACCATCTTGATCGAATAATCACAGAGTATGAGGTCATTTATCTCAACAGGTTCGTCAGAGGGTTCGTAGGTTGCCCTGTCCTCCTGTAAACCCTTCAATACACTTTCGATATCCTCATCAGTTACCAAGACAGGTATATCCTTGACCCTAATCCCTTCATATTTTAGATCGACTTTTGGAAGCACCTCAATCAGCATGGTTATGGAAAAGGGACTGTGTCTCGTAAACTCTGTTTGTTCCTCGACAACCGGATCGGTCACAGGTGTCAGATCCGCCTCGTTCAGGGCATCCACATATGCCCTTGATAAAACCTTTCCGAGGACCTCATCCTCAACCTTTTTGCCGAATCTTTTTTCAATAAGGCTTAATGGAGCCTTCCCGGCCCTGAATCCAGGTATATTAGTGGTCTTCCTCAGATTCTCAAGGGATTCGGTAATCTCCTTTTCTATAGTCTCAGCAG
This sequence comes from Nitrospirota bacterium, assembly GCA_037442785.1. Taxonomy (GTDB): domain Bacteria; phylum Nitrospirota; class Thermodesulfovibrionia; order Thermodesulfovibrionales; family UBA9159; genus JBBIPQ01. The sequence continues at coordinate 15,134 of JBBIPQ010000019.1, read as the reverse complement.
GGATCTCGATGGTTATCCGTTTCTTGGTGGTGCTTATCTCTTCTAAGGCTTTAAGCATCTCTCCTCCATTTTTATTTAATCTAACATAAATACTGGATTAAGGGGAAGATGCTTAGGGAATCTCACTCATATCTAAGGGGCTCTACAGGGTCAAGCTTAGCAGCCTGAAGGGCAGGATATATCGTTGAGAGGAAACTTATCAATATTGCCGATACAGAGACGACAACGAAGTCAAAGAGTTTCATCTTCACAGGGAGATGGCTGAGATAATAGATGTCGGGTGGGAGTTTTATGATCTGATAGGTATTTAGCACATAGGAAAGGCCATAACCTCCTGCAATACCCAAAACAGTACCTATGAGACCTATCAAGAATCCCTGAAGCATGAATATCTTCATTATTCCACGATTTGTTGCACCCATTGCCTTAAGTATCGCTATCTCCCTCTCCTTTTCAATAACATTCATTATCAGATTGCTCACTATGTTAAATGAGGCAACGAGTATAATCAGCACGAGTATGACGAACATCGCAAACTTCTCGAGCTTCAGTGCCGAGAAGAGGTTTCTGTTCATCTGCATCCAGTCCTTTGCGAAATAAGGATAACCCAGGAGTTTCTGTACCCTCTCCCTTATCTCATCAGCTCTGTAAAGATCCCTTAATTTCACCTCTATACCTGTGACAGAATTCCCCATATCAAAGAAATCCTGAGTAGCCTTAAGATCGGCTATGACAAGATTTGAATCGAACTCAAACATGCCTATCTCAAATATTCCAGCAACCCTGAATGTCCTTATCCTCGGGATCATCCCAAGGGGCCCCATCTCACCTGTTGGAGAAAGGATATTTACCTTATCATTAATGAATAGGCCAAGCCTGCTTGAGAGTTCCTTTCCGATTATCAGTCCTGGCAAATCCCCTGATAATCTATCCATTGACCCCTCAATAAGGTGATTAGCAATCTCTGTTGTCTTAGACTCAAGGGACGGATCTATTCCCCTTATATATACTCCCTGTCCCTTATCACCAGAGGATACCATTACCTGTCCCAGCACAAAGGGAGAGGCTGAAAGGATATCCCTATCATCCCCAAGCCTCTTGATGATTGAACCGTAGTCATCTATAGAACCCTTATAGTTAAGGATTACCAGATGGGCATTAACACCAAGGATCTTTTTCTGAAGGTCTTCGTGGAACCCGCTCATAACAGAAAGGACCACAAGAAGTGCCATAACACCAAGGGCAACTCCACCTATGGAAATGGCTGTATTAAAGGAAATACCCCTGTGTCTCTTCCTTGATCTCAGGTATCTTAAGGCTATGAAGAAATGATAGGGGAGTTTGAGTCTCTTCACTGCTCTGGTTTCATCTGGGGAAAGAGGATCACATCCCTTATGGAAGGAGAGTTTGTAAAGAGCATAATAAGTCTATCTATTCCAATGCCCTCTCCAGCAGCAGGAGGCATACCATATTCGAGGGCCTTCACGAAATCCTCATCCATCCAGAGGGCTTCCTCATCACCCTTTTCCCTGGCCTCAACCTGTCTCTGAAACCTTTCCCTCTGATCAATAGGATCATTAAGTTCTGAAAAGGCATTTGCCACTTCCCTGGATGCCATAAAGAGTTCGAACCTTTCTACGAGTTCAGGGTTATCTTTCTTCCTCTTAGCCAGCGGGGAAAGCTCAACAGGATAATCAATAATAAAGACAGGTTGAATGAGATGAGGTTCAACCTTTTCCTTGAATATCTCATCAAGGATCTTCCCAGAGGAATACCCTTTCTTGATCTCTATACCCTCCTGTTTAGCATACCTGATCGCCTCATCAGGGTCTTTTAATACGCCCTCAGGTACTCCATGACTTACCATCGCCTCAAACATAGGAACCCTTGGCCATGGTGGTGTGAGATCAATGATATGTTCGCCATAAGGTAGACTGAGGGTCTTAAGTACCTTCCTGGCAACAGTTGTTATTAGATCCTCTGTAAAGGACATAAGGAAGTTGTACTCCTTATAGGCCACATAAAACTCGAGCATGGTAAACTCAGGGTTATGCTTTGTTGAGAGGCCTTCATTTCTGAAATTCTTGTTTAATTCATAGACCCTCTCACATCCTCCGACAAGAAGCCTTTTAAGATAAAGCTCAGGGGCTATCCTCAAATAAAGGTCGATCCCAAGGGCATTGTGGTGTGTTTTGAATGGCCTTGCTGCAGCACCACCTGGTATCTGATGCATCATGGGTGTCTCAACCTCAATGAAACCATTCTCCTCAAGAAAGTCCCTGATCGCCTTAATGACCTGGCTCCTTATTTCGAAGGTCCTTCTGACCTGGGGATTCACGATCAGGTCAAGATACCTCTGTCTATACCTTATCTCAACATCCCTGAGGCCATGCCACTTCTCAGGCAACGGCCTCAGGGACTTAGTGAGCAAGGTGAAATCATGAACCTCCACAGTCAATTCCCTGGTCTTTGTCCTGAAGAGTCGACCTTTTATGCCTATTATGTCTCCCACATCCAGTTTCTTGAATATGCCATATCTTTCACCGAGCAGATCCTTTCTGAAGTAAAACTGTATCCTGCCTGAAGAGTCCTGGATATGGCCGAAACTCGCCTTACCAAAATCACGTTTTGCAACAATCCGACCTGCAAGGCTGCATGTAACAGGGCTCGAGTCAAGCTCCTCCGATGTAGTGTCATGATAGGCATTCAGGATGTCTGAGGCATGATGGGTTATCTCAAAGGGACCACCAAAGGGTTCTATCCCAGCCTCCCTCAGTTCACCGAGTTTCTTCAGCCGCTGTTCTATCTGTTCGTTGAACTCATCCATAAGTCAAAGATTATAAGACCTGATACTCGTTTAAGTCAAACCGTACTCTTTCCACCTTGAATCAACAAGCCTCTTTATCTCCTGAGACATAAATATCTCATCTGGCCAATCCCTCATCATACCTTCTTCCCTTGTTTTTCTTGTGGCATCTATCCCCATCTTTGCCCCGTATCTCGGGAAGTTGGCAGCATGGTCAAGGTCATCAAGAGGCCCTTCTGAGATAAGCACATCCCTTTTCCAGTCCACATTATTTAGGATCCTCCAGGCTGTATAGGAGAGGTCATGGACATTAACATCTTCATCTACAACAATAAGGAGTTTTGAAAACATCATCTGTCCCTTTCCCCAGAGGCCATGGATAACCTTTTTTGCCTGTCCTGGATAGGATTTTTTGATTGATATGATGGCAGCATTATGGAAAACCCCTTCCATTGGGAGGTTCATATCCCTTATCTCCGGGAAATCGAGTCTGAGCAAAGGCAAAAAGATCCTTTCTGTCGCCTTTCCCATATAGCAGTCCTCCATAGGAGGCTTACCAACTATAGTTGCAGGATAAATCATATCCTTCCTGTGGGTTATGCATGTAACATGAAATACAGGATAGTAATCCATTGCTGAATAAAACCCTGTATGATCTCCGAATGGCCCCTCTAGTCTCATCTCACCCGGTTCAAGATACCCCTCAATAACGAGTTCACTGTTGGCAGGCACCTCTATGTCTGATGTGATGCACCTGACCATTTCAACAGGCTCTCTCCTTAAAAAACCAGCAAAGAGCATCTCATCAATGGATTCAGGAAGGGGGGCGCTGGCAGAATAAATAACCGCAGGGTCGCCACCAACCGCTATTGCTGCTGGCATCCTCTTGCCAAGGGCCTTGTATTTCTCATAATGTCTTGCACCATCCTTGTGAATATGCCAGTGCATGCCTGTGGTAACCCTATCGTATATATGGATTCTGTACATGCCACAGTTCTGCCTTCCTGTTTCAGGGTCCTTTGTAAATACCATTGGTAAGGTAATAAACCTCCCTTCATCAGTGGGCTGACCATCGCCAGGCCAGCATTTAAGAACAGGGAACCTGATGAGGTCAGGGTTATCCTTCTCTATAACCTCCTGACAGGGGGCATCCTTCACCCTTTTCGGCAACCATCGAGAAAACTCAAAGAGTCTTGGCAGCATCTGTATCTTTTCTTTTAATGTCTTTGGTGGAGCCTGTTTTAGGAGGTCTTCAATCCTTTTCCCAATCTCGTTGAGATCATCCACCTCAAGGGCAAGGGACATCCTTTCAAAGGAGCCAAAGAGGTTTGTAACAACAGGGTATGCTGAACCCTTAACCTTCTCGAAGAACAGGGCAAAGCCACCGCCAGGGCTTTTGCACATCCTGTCAGTGATCTCTGTTATCTCAAGGATCGGGTCAACCTCAACCCTTATCCTCTTTAAAAGCCCTCTCTTTTCAAGGACAGATATAAATTTCCTGATGTCTCTATAGGCCATATAGGTTATTTTACTGGTATTAAGCCTAAAAGTGCAAAAGAATTTATCTATCCTTTACACTTATGACCCCTATCCTGTCTCCAACCTTTATGTCGTGCTCCTTTGAGGCGTCACCCCTGTAAACAAAGAGTTCAAGGTAATTCATACTATTCAGAAGTGCATAGAGTTCTTTATCCTCTGCCTGTGCATAGTAGTCCTTTATCCCTATCTGTTTACCTTTCATAACAATCCTGAGTCCCTTATTATCACTGTCCTGATCCATGAAAGGGGCAAGGTCAGAATACCTGATATTTGATATGGCATTGCCAAAGTGGTCTATATAGATGATCTCTCCCTCAATGGCATTCTTCACAGGCATGGATGGCTTCGGGATATGGATGGTTGTATAATCTGATACAGGCTCACCAAAGTTTGTTATCATAACACCCTTTGAGAGCCAGGCTGCAACAGGTGCGAATATATCACGACCGTGAAAGGTCATGCTCCTATCAGGAAGGAAATAATGCTCAGCTGTCAGATGTATCACCTCAATCCTTTCAGCCTCATTGTAAACCATACTGAAGACACCGTTATCAGGACCGATAAAATAATAGTCCTCTGTTGCAACAAGTATAGGTCTCCTCATTGAACCTACCCCAGGGTCTGTTACAACAACATGAATGGTTCTTGAAGGAAAAAGGCGAAAGCTCATCCCTATGGTAATGGCAGCCTCCTTTATATTGTATTTCTCAATCCCATGGGAGATATCAACTATATTTACATCTGGATTAATCCCGAGAATGATGCCCTTCATCATTCCAACGAGAGGGTCCCTGTAACCAAAGTCAGTCGTCAGGGTTATTATGGCTCTCCACATATTATCCCTCCTATTATCTCCTTAATGCTGCTTATATTATTTTCTTCAAGATACCTCGTAATGCCTGATATTATATCAACCGTTACAGCAGGATTAATAAAATTAGCTGTTCCAACAGCCACCGCTGTTGCCCCGACAAGGATAAACTCAATGGCATCCTCATAATCCATTATTCCCCCCATCCCGATAACAGGAATCTTCACTGCCCTTGACGCCTCCCAGACCATCCTGACAGCCACTGGCCTTATGGCTGGACCGGAAAGTCCCCCTGTAATATTTGCAAGCATGGGTCTTCTTGTCCTTATATCAACAACCATACCTGTAATGGTATTTATCAGGGAGATAGCATCTGCACCTGCCTCCTCTGCGACCCTTGCCATCAGGGATATATCAGTAACATTTGGAGATAGCTTAACTATGAGCGGTAGCCCTGTGACCTTCCTGACAGAATCAACGACCTTATAGGTGGTTGAAGGGTCAGTGCCAAAGATAGACCATCCTGCCTCCTTATTGGGGCAGGATATGTTCATCTCGAGGGCATGAATACCCTCGACATCGCTCAAGGCAATTGCAGTTTCCCTGTACTCATCAATAGAATCTCCAAAGAAGTTTACTATAACTGCTGTATCGAACTGCCTGAGAAAGGGCAACTTTTCCTTAACAAATCTCTCAACACCAATATTTTGAAGGCCTATTGAATTAAGCATGCCTGATGGTGTCTCGATGATGCGTGGTGGCGGATTCCCTTCCTTCGGTTTCAGGGAGAGTCCTTTAACAACTATTGCACCCAGCCTGTTGAGATCTATGAAATTGGCGTATTCCTCGCCATAGCCAAAGGTGCCTGATGCAGTCATTACAGGATTCTTGAGCCTCAAAGGGCCAATATTAACACTCAGGTCTACCATATGACCTCATCAGCCCTGAAGACAGGCCCTTCCCTGCATACCCTCTGATAACCTGATCTTGTCTTAATGACGCACCCAAGACATGCACCAATTCCACAGGCCATTCTCTCCTCAACAGAGACATAGGCAATCCCATTTCTCCTAACTGTGATCTTCGAGACCCTATCAAGCATCTTTGCAGGACCACAAGCATAAACTGTAAAGGGCTTATCCAAGGCCTTGAGAAACCTCTCAAGCCTATCCGTAATCAGTCCCCTTTCTCCAGCAGAACCATCGTCAGTGGTTATAAAGACTTCCTGTGCATGTTCCCGTATATCATCAACAAAAAATAATTCCTCAGAACTCCTCGTACCGTAAAAGACGATGGGTTTATGTTCTAAGGCCCCGATGAATGGATAAAGCGAGGCAATCCCGATGCCTCCAGCAACTATGATTACAAGATCCCCAACAGGAGATGGATAAGGCCTGCCAAGGGGACCCAGGAGATCAACAAATGAGCCTTTTTTGAGATCTGCAAGGATCGACGTCCCTTTCCCCTTAATCCTGAAGAATATCTGTATATCTCCATCCTTAGATTTCCTGAAGTAGCTGAAGGGTCTCTTAAGAAAAGGGTCAGGGGTTACCCCTATCATGTAGAACTGGCCTGGTCTGGGTTCTTCTACAGGAGATTGAGGGGAGAGTGTTAAGAGCTTATAAAGGGGATGAAGGGATCTATTCTCAACTACTTTTGCCTTAAGATAACTGCTCAAAGCTTATCTCTAATATTTCGTACTGGATTGTCCTTGCTGGAGCCTTTATACTAACCACATCCCCTACCTCCTTACCAAGGAGTGCCCTGCCAACAGGGGAGGTTACGGATATCTTTCCAGCCTTTACATCCGTCTCATCAGGGCCAACAAGGGTAAAGATATACTCTTCATCTGCCTCAATGTCAAGGACCCTAACCTTTGCACCAAAGGCAATCCTTGACTGATTAATCTTTGAAGGGTCTATTACCTCTGCCATTGCTAACTTTGCCTGGAGTTCCTGTATCCTGCCTTCAATGAAGGACTGTCTCTCCTTTGCAGCATGATATTCTGCATTCTCTGACAGGTCTCCGTGGGCTCGGGCCTCGGCAATCGCCTGGATATTCCTTGGTCTCTCGACCTTAATAAGCCTATCCAGCTCATCCTGTAATCTTTTATATCCCTCTGGAGTAATAGGTATCCTCTGCTGCATCAATAACACCCCCTTGAATTATTCTAATCTAACATAAATGAAATGTGGAAGCAATAACTAAGGCCTGATTGAGTTATTATCCCTTTTCATGACAGTCCTGAAGATATACTGAAATTCCTCGCTCTTAAGGATAAAGGATGCGAGTATATATATCATAAGACACAATAAAATGGTTCCACCAAGATAAAGGGATTTTATGGCTGCCATACCTTCAATCCTCCAGATTTCGCTTTTTATAACAGTATTACCTGCTATGGCCATTATAATAGAGGCAATCGATGATTTAAGTATCGATCTTGTTATCCTCTTCCCGTCTATCCTGCCAAGCCTCTTCCTTAACAGAAGGGACAGCAGGGTCAGATTCACGATAGATGCTATTGAGTTGGCAAAGGCAAGACCTGAATGTTTCATGAACCTCATAAGAATGATGCTGAAGATTATATTTACTGTCATTGCAACCACCGCAATCTTAACAGGGGTTTTCGTATCATGGAATGCATAAAAGGAGGCAGTCATAACCCTCACACCCACTATAGCCCATATGCCCAGGGAGTAGAAGAAAAGAGACTCAGCAGTTCCTTTAGTTGCAATATAATCAAAGACCCCTCTCTGAAAGAGGAGGTTGACAATAGGCTCTCTAAATGCTATCAGTCCTGTCATAGCAGGGATCGTGATGAAGAAAAGTAGCCTCATGCTAAAGGATATATCCTCTCTCATCCTATCCTTATCACCCATTACAGCATGTTCAGAAAGCATGGGAAGAACAGCCATGCCCATGGCAACACCAAATATACCTATGGGGAACTGAACTAACCTCATTGAGTAATAGAGATATGTAATGCTTCCCTGTGGAAGGTATGAGGCCAGTATGGTGCTGATAAAGATGTTTATCTGAGATACTGCCATGCCCATCGTAGCAGGCATTACAAGAAGGGAGATCCTCTTCAAACCAGGATGGCGAATGTAGAAATCAGGCCTGAGATCATAACCAGATTTGAAAAATGATGGAAGCTGGAAAAGGAACTGTATAAGACCCCCGAAAGTCACTCCTGCTGCCACAACAAGGATGGGTTCATCGAATCGGGATGCAAAGGCAATGATAACAAGGATTATTGTTATATTGAGCATTGCCGGGGCAAGGGCCGGGACAAAAAAGACCTTTCTGGTATTGAGTGCTCCCATGGTTACTGAAGCGAGGCTTATAAAGAGCAGAAAGGGGAACATTATCCTTGTAAGGATAACGGTCTGGTTAAACTTTTGTGGATCCTTCAAAAAACCAGGAGCTATAATGGTAACGATCTGGGGGGTAAAGATTATCCCTATAGCACATATTAGACCAACGAGCATAAAAAGGAATGTGAAGGTTATCCTTGCAAGCCTCTTTGCCTCCTGAAAACCCTCCTTCGTATTATATTCTGTCAGTACAGGTATGAATGCGGAGGACATGGAACCCTCCGCAAAGAGTTCCCTCAGCAGGTTAGGGATCCTGAAGGCAACAAAGAAGGTGTCTGAAAGTCCGGTCGCCCCAAAATATCTGGCAAGGATCATATCCTTTACATACCCGAGGATCCGACTTATCAGGGTAGCAACAGACATGGCTCCTGCTGCCCTGGCAATCCTGTCTTTTCTGCTCATGCTGCATAGTTTAACACAGGGAGCAGTGCTATCCAAAATAAAGTGACAAAGGTTATTTTAATGGGCATAGGACCTCAAAAACACAAAAAAAGCGGGCACCCAAAAAAACTTTGATTTTTGGGATTCCTGTTATTATGTTAATATAGAGGATATAGGTGAATGTATTTTCCGATTCACCAATTCATTGGTTTGCTGATTCCCTGGTTTCGACATTTAAGCAATTTACCCTATAATATGTCTGTCTTGTGCAACAGGACTTTACTTTGGGCAGGATAATAGCAATAGATGGGCCATCAGGTGCTGGAAAGAGCACTATATCGAGGCTCCTGGCAAAGAGATTGGGGTTTCAATACCTTGACACAGGCGCCTTATACAGGGCTACGGCTCTTTATTTGAGACGAAAAGGACTGAACGAAAACAGCTCTGATGAGGAGATTAAAAGGGCTTTGAAAGGGTTTTCGGTAACCTTCAAGAATGACAGGGTTTTTATTATGGAAGCTCAACTGGTTCCCCAAAGCAAGGAATGCCATTCCTCAGGGGAGGATGTCTCAGAGACTATAAGGGCAACAGAGATCGGACATTATGCTTCTGTCTTTTCTGCAAGAAAGGTTGTGAGGGACTTCCTGCTTGGTATTCAGAGGGATATAGCAGGAAAGAGCGACATAATCGCAGAAGGCAGAGACATGACAACCGTTGTATTTCCAGACTCCTGGAAAAAGTTCTTTATTACAGCCTCGGAAGAGGAAAGGGCAAGAAGAAGGTTTGAACAGTTAAAAGACAGGGGCATATCAATGGATGAGGCCTTGAGGGATGTCAGGGAGAGGGATAAGAGGGATCAGGAGAGAGATATAGCACCACTTAAGGTCTCAAAAGATGCTATTATAATAGATACATCTAACAAGGGCATCAATGAGGTCATTGACGAGATACTCAGGTTTTTAGAGTAGGATCTGGAGTGAGACGAGCCTGTTATCTTTTTTTTAAAGCAATCTTCTGTATAATATTTAAATCCTTTTTTAGACTTGAGGTAAGGGGTGCTGAGAATGTGCCAGTTATTGGTGGGGTCATAGTGGCAGCCAATCATAGCAGTTACCTTGATCCCCCAGTAATCGGAGTGGCATTGAAAAGACAGGCAACCTACATGGCAAGGGAAGGACTCTTTAAGATACCTCTCCTGAAAAACTTTGTGGCAGCCTTCTCATTCCCTGTTAAAAGGGGAAGACCCCGGCCGTCAACGATCAAGGAGGCTGTTCAGAGGTTGAAAAGAGGGGAACTGATCGTCATGTTTCCAGAGGGGGGAAGGAGCCAGGACGGTACACTATTAGATCCAAAGAGGGGGGTCGGTCTGATAGCAACGATGAGCAGGGTTCCCATAGTCCCAGCCCTTATAAGGGGTACGGAAAAGGCATTGCCAGCTGGTGCAAGGTTTATAAGACCAGCAAAGATCAGGGTTGTCTTTGGAAGGCCCATTGTGATAGGAACTGAAGAGGCTGATAAGGATTTCCAGGAAAGGGTTGCCCGGGATATAATGGGGGAGATTATAAAACTTGATAAGGCAGGTTAATATGGAGATCATAGTCGCCAGAAGGGCAGGTTTCTGTTTTGGGGTAAAGAGGGCTGTTGATATTGCCTTTGAGAGGTCAGAAAAAAAAACAGAGGGTTTATACACATTCGGGCCAATCATACACAACCCTCAGGTTATTGAGAGGCTCTGCCAGAGGGGCGTTATCCCTATTGATGACATTTACCGGGATGATATAAAAACCCTTATAATAAGGACCCACGGGATACCCCTCAATCTCCTTGAGGAGGCATCAAAGCGAGGCTATGAAATAATCGATGCAACCTGTCCATTTGTAAAAAAGGCACAGAATTATGCTAAACTTCTAAGGGATGAGGGCTATCAGGTTATCATCCTTGGTGATAAGGAACATCCTGAGGTGAAGGGCCTTATGAGCTTTGCAGGAGACGATGCCATTGTGATTAATGGAAGGGAGATAACTCCAGAATTCCTCAAGGGCCTTAAGAGAAGGGTGGGAGTGATTGTTCAGACTACCCAGCCTGTGGATAATTTGAGACGCCTTGTAGGGATGCTTATTGAAGATACAAAGGAACTGAAGATCTACAATACAATATGTAATTCCACGGCCCTTAGACTGAAGGAGACAGAGGAGCTTGCCAGAAGGGTGGACATAATGATCGTGGTTGGCGGAAGAAACAGTGCTAATACAACGCAACTTGCCAATCTCTGCAGATCTATACCGATAAGGACATACCATATAGAGATGGCTGAAGAACTTAGAGAAGAATGGTTCAGAGGTGTTGAAAGGGTTGGTATAACTGCCGGGGCATCGACTCCGGAATGGATCATTTTGGAAGTAGAAAGAAAGATTAAGGATATAGGAGGAATAGAGGGTGATGGAGATTAAGAACAATGAGATGGATAAGCTCTATGCAGAGACCTTCCACAGGATAGAAGAAGGAGAGATACTAAGGGGAAGGGTAATACATGTAAGGCAGGATGGGGTTATGGTGGACATTGGATACAAATCGGAGGGCTTCATCCCTGCTGAAGAGTTCTCTCCGACAGAATTGCAGTCCATAAAGGCAGATGATACCTTTGATGTTTATGTGGTTGATATACAGGATTCAGAGGGTATCGTTCTTCTATCAAGGGATAGGGCATTAAAGATAAAGGCTTGGGAGACACTGGAGTCAGCCCATAATAAGGGGCAGCTTCTTGAAGGATTTATATGTGGAAAGGTCAAAAATGGCTTTAATGTTGATATTCTCGGGATCAAGGCCTTTCTGCCACCCTCCCAGGTCGATAACAAATCCCTCAAGGAAGTCGATTCCCTGATCGGCAAAACCATGAAGTTCAAGATACTGAAACTCGATGAGAAAAAGTCATCCGTCCTTGTCTCAAGAAAGGCAGCTGCAGAAATGGAAAGGCAGGAGAGGAAGAACGAGACCCTAAGCAAATTAAGGGAAGGGGCCAGGATAAAGGGGATTGTAAAGAACATAACCGATTACGGTGTTTTTGTTGATCTTGGTGGTATCGATGGCCTCCTTCATGTCTCGGATATATCCTGGGGAAGGATATCCCACCCTTCTGAGGTATTTCAGGTAGGTGACAGTATTGAGGTCATAGTCCTGAAGTTTGACCCTGATACCGAGCGGGTAACCCTTGGTTACAAACAGAAAAGACCTGATCCCTGGTTATCAGTCAATGAAAGGTATCCGGTAGGGTCAAAGGTAAGGGGAAAGGTTACGAGCATCACAGATTATGGTGCCTTTGTGGAACTTGAGGAAGGTGTTGAAGGTTTGGTTCATGTATCAGAGATGGACTGGTTACCAAGGCCAAAGCATCCGTCCAAATACCTCGAAGTCGGTGAATATATAGATGCCATTGTCTTAAAGGTCGATAAGGATGAAAGACGCATATCCCTGAGTATCAAGCAACTGAAGCCGAGCCCCTGGGAGGTAGTATCAAAGAAATATAAGATAGGAGATAAGGTTACAGGGAGGGTTAGGAGCCTGACAGAGTTCGGGGCATTTGTGGGATTACCTGAAGGGGTGGATGGGCTTATTCACATATCAGATATGTCCTGGACAAGACATATAAAACATCCATCCGAGGTCTTAAGAAGGGGACAGAAGGTTGAGGCAATTGTCTTGAACATAGAGCGTGATAAGGAAAGGATAGCCCTTGGTCTTAAACAACTGACCCCTGATCCATGGCTCAAGGAGATACCTGAAAAATATACCCTTGGTTCTGAGGTGAGATGCAGGGTTTTGAAATCCACAGAGTTTGGCCTTTTCGTGGAGATCGAAGGCGAGGTTGAGGGCCTTATCTATTCCTCTGAGGTCTTGAAGAAAGAAGAACCTTACAAGGAAGGGGATGAGATAATGGCAAGGATCATCAAGATAGAGCCTGAGGAGAGGAAGATTGGCCTGAGTATGAAACATGTAAAAGGAGAGAGATTGTGAAGAAACTCTGCCTCTTCTTGACAGGGCTCCTTGCCTTACTCTTTTTTCTCACGATCATCATAGCCCTTTTACAGAAAAATGTGCCTATTGGTGATAGGATAGCTCTTGTTCGCATTGAGGGTCCCATCATAGACTCAAAGAATGCCATTGAAGAGATAAAGGATTACACAAAGGAGTCTTCTATTAAGGCAATCGTTCTAAGGGTTGACAGCCCTGGTGGTGCGGTTGCACCCTCCCAGGAGATCTACGAGGAGGTAAGAAAGGCAGCGAGCAAAAAGACTGTGGTTGTATCCATGGGCTCTGTTGCAGCCTCAGGTGGATACTATATATCCTCCCCTGCAACAAGGATCATAGCAAATCCAGGGACCCTGACAGGTTCAATTGGTGTGATCATGGAGATACCGAACATTGAGGGCCTCATGAATAAGGTTGGTATAAAGACAGAGGTAATAAAGAGCGGAAGGCATAAGGACATAGCCTCTATCTTCAGGGGCAGATCAAAGGAAGAACGGGAGATACTACAGGCTGTCCTTGATGATGTTCATGAGCAATTCATAATAGCTGTGGCTGAGGGAAGGAAGATGATGCCCGACGACGTGAGAAAGATAGCTGATGGTAGGGTATTCACAGGAAGACAGGCCATGAAGATCGGTCTTGTTGATGAGCTTGGCAATCTTGAGGATGCCATTAAGACTGCATCTAAGCTTGCAGGGGTCAAGGGAGAACCTGAGATCGTAACAAAGAAGGAGAGGTTTTCTCTAATTCAATTATTGAGGGGTCAATTCCAGGGGGACTTGACAGAGCTATTTCCAACACTAAGGATAAAATATCTTCTCAGTCCTTAGAATCAGGAGGTGCTATGACAAAATCAGGGTTAATAGAAAAGATCACGGAGAGCATTAAAGACCTGACGAGGAAACAGACAGAGATCATTGTTGACACGGTCTTTGATAGCATGAAGGAGGCTCTTTCAAGGGGAGAGAAGGTCGAGATAAGGGGGTTTGGCAATTTCAGGCTCAAAAAAAGGAGACCAAGGAAGGCAAGAAACCCAAAGACAGGAGAGGGTGTAGATGTCCCTACAAAGAGTGTTGTCTATTTTAAGGTGGGCAAGGATCTGAGGGAATCAATAAACAGAAATTGAACAGAAGGGCCTTTCTAAAAAAGGTTGCCAAATCATTCTTCTTAATCCTCTCGATAAGCATACTGCCCCTGTTATCATATCTTTATCCTGTCAGGGTCAGGGAAAAGGCTATCCAATTTTTTCCCATCACAAAGGAGGAAGAGCTGCCAGAAAAGGGTATAAGGAGGGTGGATTTCTCCTATGAGAAAAATGGCAGAAGGATAAACGCAAATGTCTATCTCGTTCAATCAAACAATGGCCTGATAGCGCTCTCGCCTGTTTGCACCCATCTCGGCTGTATCGTAAAATGGAGCGATATTAAAGGAGAATTCCTCTGTCCCTGTCATGGAGGAAGGTATAATTCCGAGGGAATGGTTATCGGCGGACCTCCTCCGGCACCCCTTAATCGCCTCCCTGTAGAGACAAGGGATGGTGTTGTTTATATAGGCCTGAAGGTTTAGGAGATGGGAAAGGTCTTTGACTGGTTAGATTCTCGCTTTGGCATCAAGGAACCCCATAAGAGGTTTCTACAGAGGCCTCTCCCGCCAAATATTAATTATTCATACTGTCTTGGTGGAGCAGCTTTTATATTATTCCTTATTTCTGCCATAACAGGCCTTTTCCTTTCGATCTATTACATCCCTTCTGAAACAGAGGCATTCAAGAGCATAATAAGGATCAATGATGAGGTAAGATTCGGAAGGATCATAAGGGGAATGCATAAATGGTCAGCCAATCTCCTTTTTGTATTCATATTCCTTCATGCCATAAGGGTCTTTGTATCAAGGGCATACAGACCACCGAGGGAATTAAACTGGATTGCTGGGAGCCTTACCTTAGTTAATACCCTTGCATCAGGATTCACAGGCTATCTATTACCGTGGGATCAGAAGGCTTATTGGGCCACCGTGGTCGGCACATCAATGGCGGCTACTGTCCCTTATATCGGGAAATCCCTCTTATACCTTGTTAGAGGAGGCCCTGATGTAGATGGCACTACCCTGATAAGGTTTTACAGCCTTCATGTACTTTTTTTGCCGATCTTGATGTTTGCACTGCTCTGGGCACACTTTCATATGGTTAAAA
>JBBIPQ010000018.1:0-24939 GCA_037442785.1 Nitrospirota bacterium | reverse complement strand
TCTCTGCTATGCCCTCGATAACACCAATGAAGGTTTTCGGGGCATGGAGCGTATCGCTCAGGAAAATAGGTATCAGGGGATGGATCATCTCAGAGCTTATGTCCATAAACAGACTGACAATGCCAAGGAAAAAGACATTCCTTGGGAAACCGAAGATCCCTTTGTCTTTCATGTCCATATCTTTATATGCCTTTGTACCTCAATGATTAAGTTTCTGATTATAACCAATTTCCCCTAAGTTTGCAGTTAAAACATTTTACCACCCCGTGACCCGGAATCCGTAGTCAGTGACCGTGAGTCAATTGGGGAATGGGAGAATGGGCTTCACCGATAGAACGGACAACGGAAAGTGTTATAATATCCCATGCTAACTGCTGCTATTGATGTTGGTTCCAATACCATAAGGATATTAATAGGTTATGTGAAGGATAAGAAGGTGTATCGTATCTTCTCTGACAGGACAGTGACGAGGCTGTCTGAAGGTCTTCTGGAGACAGGTTATCTCAAGGGTGATAATATGGAATCCTCTGTTAATGTTATGAGAAGGGAATCAGAAATTATATCGAAATACGGGGTTAAGGTCATAAAGGCTGTTGGAACAGAGGCTCTCAGACGTGCTCGAAATAATCTTGATTTTATCGAAAGGGTTTTTACTGAAACTGGGATTAAGATAAAGATAATCATTGAAGAAGAAGAGGCAGGATTAACATTGAAGGGGGTGCTATCAGGGCTTGAGGTTTCCGGTGGTTCCTTGATAATGGATATCGGTGGAGGCAGTACAGAATGGATCATCTATGATGCTGAATATCCCCATGAATCAGATTTTGGATCTATGCCTATAGGTGTTGTAAACCTTTCCGAGGGTTATCTGAGGGAAGATCCTCCCTCTAAAAATGAATTGATGGCCCTTGATAGCGTTATAGAAGATCATATCGAAGAATTGAGGAATCGCGGCGTATCAACAGGAGATCTTAAGGCCTTTGTGGGAACAGGAGGGACTGTAACCACCCTTGCCTCTATAGATCTCTGCCTTAATGATTATAAACCTGATCTGGTTCATGGTCATCGCCTCGGACTTAAGAGATTGAAGGATATAAGGGATGAACTCCTTTCTATGCCTGTCTCTCAAAGGAAGAGTATTAAGGGGCTTGAACCAGAAAGGGCTGACTTGATTATACCTGGTATAATACTTACAATTAAGATAATGGATATTTTCAATTTTGATGAATTGATTGTGAGTGATTATGGTTTGCTGGAAGGACTTTTATTAGAAGGAGGAGGGAATGAGAAAGGTCTTTGATAGACCAAGGAGTCTTAAGGATGTTCCTTTTCGATATTGTCCTGGTTGTGGTCATAGCATTATCCACAGACTTATTGGTGAGTGCATAGATAAACTTGATCTGAGGGAGAGGATCATAGGGATAGCTCCTGTTGGTTGTGCCGTCTTTGCCTACGATTATTTTGATATTGACATGCTTGAGGTTGCCCATGGAAGACCCCCTGCTGCTGCAACAGCAATGAAGAGGGTCTTACCTGATAGAATCATATTTTCCTATCAGGGGGATGGTGACCTTGCGGCCATAGGCACTGCTGAGATAATCCATGCTGCTGCGCGGGGAGAGAATATAACGGTCTTCTTTGTGAATAATGCAACATATGGTATGACCGGTGGCCAGATGGCCCCGACTACCCTTATTGGACAGAAGACAACGACGACACCGAAAGGAAGAGAGATTGAAAAGTCTGGTTACCCCCTCTGTGTGTCAGAGATGCTCGCCACGATTGAGGGTGCAACCTTTATTGCAAGGACATCTGTGGATTCTCCAAAGAACATACTAAAGACAAAGGCCCTGATAGAGAAGGCCTTCAGGTATCAGATCGAGGGAAAGGGTTTTAGCCTTATAGAGATACTTTCGCCCTGTCCTACCGATTGGTGGCTGACGCCTGAAGAATCCCTTAAATTTATAAGTTCAAGGATGATGCAGATATTCAGGCCAGGGATATTAAAGGATAAGGGATCTTCCAGGTCAGGAGAGTTGTTGGAAGCCTTAGAGGAGGCTCATAATTGACAGAGACGAGCATCCTTATAGGGGGCTTTGGGGGTCAAGGGATTCTCCTGCTCGGAAGGCTTATAGCCTATGGAGGTATGCTTGAAGATAAAGAGGTGACCTGCTTCCCATCTTATGGTGCTGAGATGAGAGGAGGGACGGCAAACTGTACTGTTGTTATCTCGGATGAGATGATCGGCTCTCCTGTAGTCCTTCACATTGATATCCTGATAGCCATGAATGAGGCATCCCTAAAGAGATTCTCAGAGAAGGTTAAGCCAGGAGGAGTGGTTATTTACAATACATCATTGATCAGTAAGGCAGATCTTAGAAAGGATGTTACTTATATAGGGGTTCCAGCAGATGAGATCGCATCAACTATAAAAGGTGGAGGCACCCAGGTTCGCTCAGCCAATATGGTGATGCTCGGTGCGTTCATATCATATTCGGGTATAATCGGTCCTGATAGTGCTTATGAGGCTCTTAAGAGGCTTACAGGTTCAAAGGGGCAGGATAGGCTTTCAGAGAACATGGAGGCTATAAAAAGGGGGATAGAATATATTGCCAGTAAGAAAGGCGAGGATAGCAGACATAAGGATAGTTCACAGACTCATTAATGATTTTGCTAAGAAGGGAGAGATGATCCCTCGTTCCCTGAATGACCTTTATGAAAATATCAGGGATATCATTGTCTTTGAGGAGGATGGTGAGATTAGGGGTGTGTGCGCCCTTCACATCCTCTGGGAGGACCTTGCGGAGATAAGGTCCCTTGCTGTTAAGAAAGAGGCTCAGAGACTTGGCATAGGGGGTTCCCTTGTAAAGACCTGTTTGAGAGAGGCTAAGAATCTTGGTATTGAGAGGGTCTTTGCCCTCACATATCATCCTGATTTTTTTAAGAGATTCGGTTTTGTTGAGATAGACAAGACAAGGTTGCCCCAGAAGATATGGGGTGAATGTCTGAGGTGTCCCAAGTTTCCAGAGTGCGACGAGACTGCTGTAATAAAGGAACTGAAAAGGGGAAGTAATTAAGCTCATGGATTTTCCACATAAGAAGACAAAAGAGGGTATTATTATCCATGTCAGGGTTCAACCCCGCTCATTTAGAAGGACGATCGATATAGAAGGAGAAAAACTGAGGGTAAGGCTTAAATCCCCTCCTATAGATAACAAAGCTAATGAGGAACTCGTTGAGTTTGTGGCAGAGGAGCTTGGCGTTAAGAAGAGTTCGGTCACTATAATAAAAGGCCTGTCATCAAGGGAAAAGGTTCTTTTGATAAGGATGCCTTCATAATTTCTTCATGTTCTAAGGTTATCCTATCTAATATGATTAGATCTATCTGTTATAGGGCGATTCTCGGGGGTCTAAGTATATTTATCTCAATGACTATCTTAAGTATCTCTCTATTCGCTCAGGAGACAAGGACACCCTACGGTGATTATCAGGAATGGTGCGGCGCCTACGGCGTATGCAAGGATGATATGAGCCCGAAGGATGCAGAGATTGCAATCACAAGATACTTTTCATCAAAGGGAATGAGGGTTGGAAGGATTCAACACAGGGGAAGGTTTGTTGAAGCAGAGGTTTATAGAAATGGCAGGATGATGGATAGGATCATCCTTGATAGAAAGACAGGAAGGATACGCTCAGTATATTAGGCTGTTTTTTTTAGAAAAAATTATTATAATATCCAGTGCGACAGAGCGACTGACCAGCAAAGCTGGGCACCATGTTTTTGTACAAGGAGGTGGATTTGGAGAAGACAAATAAAGGTATCGTAGATAAGATATGGGATTTTTTTGCCTCTGTTAAGTTAGCCATCATAATATTTGCTGTTCTTTCAATCACATCAATAATAGGAACCATTATTGAACAGAATGCAGAACCTGAGAGAAATATAAGATTACTCACAAAGTTTTTCGGCCCGGATATTGCGCCTACCGCCTTTAGAGTCTTTGATAGTCTCGGCTTTATGGACATGTATCATTCCTGGTGGTTCATCACGATCCTGCTACTGTTTGCTGCCAATCTGATCATCTGCTCCATTCACAGGCTACCAAAGATACTGAAGCTTGTCAGGGAACCTGTAAAGCCCCTCTCTGAAGATCATTTTAAAGGGGTTGGTATAAAGAGGGAGGTAGTACTTAAGGGAAAACCCGAGAAGGTAAAGGTCACTATCGAGTTGGCAATAAAGAAGATGCTCGGTTTGAACCCCTCGGAGATAAAGGAAGAGAAAGGTTACCAGTTATTTTCGCAAAAGGGTAGTTTTACGAGGCTCGGGGTATATATTACCCATTTCAGCATACTTATAATCCTCTTGGGTGCCATCATAGGTATCTTTTTCGGGTTTAATGGCTTCCTTAACCTTCCTGAGGGAGAGGTCTCAGACGTTGCCTTTTCGAGAAATGGTCACGAGAGACCCCTTGGTTTCAGTATCAGGTGTGATGACTTTAATGTGGATTTTTACGGAAACTCAGACATGCCAAAAGAATACAGCAGTGTTCTGACAGTAATAGACAATGGTCAGGAGGTGCTGAGGAAAATGATCGAGGTGAATGTGCCCCTCAAGTACAAAGGGATTACCTTTTATCAATCCAGCTACGGAATAGTGCCTGGCTCTGGGGATAGGGGGGTGTTTATCTTCAGGATAACTCCCTCAGGTGGCAAGACCGAGGAGGTAAGACTAAAATTCGGGGAGACCTTCAAGATCCCTAATACTGATATAACAGGAAAGATAGAGGATTTTTCGCCTGCCATTGCCTTTGACCAGACGACGGGCAGGCCTTTTACATACGCTGAACAGATGAGTAATCCTGCCGTGTATATAAGCTTTAGCGAGAAGGGGAAACAGAAATACAGTGGCTGGATACTCAAGAGGTATCCAGGCACATGGAATTTACCTGATGGACATATTGTTGAGTTCGTTGATCTCTGGGGAATCCAGTATACAGGGCTTCAGGTAAGAAGGGACCCTGGTGTATGGATTGTCTACCTTGGATGCATAGTTATGGCCATAGGACTTTACATTGCCTTCTTTATGAGCCATAAAAGGCTATGGGTAAGACTGATTGAGGAGAAGAACAGTACCAGGGTTATTATTGGTGCAACCGCTAATAAAAACAGGCAGGCCTATGAAAGAAGAATAGAAAATATGTTAGACTTTATAGTAAAAGCCCATGAGGGAGGTCATTAATGGATAGCTCTACATTTTTTGGCATTTCGACCCTGGCATATTTCCTTGCAATGATCATGTATATAACGTATCTCGCCTTCAGAAAGGCACAGATTGGCTCGGTTGCCACCACAATTACCATAATAGGTTTTGTATCCCAGACACTGGCAATAATCTTGAGATGGAAGGAGTTTTATGATATTGGCCAGATGGGTATACTGAGGGCTGCTCCCTTTACAAACCTCTACGAATCCCTTGCCTTCTTTATATGGTGTCTGATACTCGGTTACCTCATTATCGAGTATAGATATAAAAACAGATCCTTTGGTGCCTTTATAACTCCCATAGCTGGTCTTGCTTTGGCCTTTATAGATCTTACGGGAATGTCAAAGGAGATACAACCCCTTGTTCCAGCACTTCAGAGTAACTGGCTCCTTGCCCATGTTGTTATGAGTTTTATCTCCTATTCAACCTTTGCCCTTGCCTTTGGTACCGCTGTAATGTATCTAATTATCAGATCAGACAAAAGGACAGAACCATCCTATATATTCTGGACAGTAATGGTGGGGATATTTGTTGTCATCCTTGTAGCTATGGGGCTGGACTATCTCAAATACAGGGTCTTTATCCAGAGGCCTGAGGTGCTCATAAAGAGCTATCTCTTTAAGACAACCTTTAAGAACGAGTCAGGGATCATATCGATCTTAAGCTGGATTGTTTCACTTTCCTTTATCTTCTTTTTGTGGAGATATGGCTATATATTTAAGAAGGTGCTCAACTCCTTTTCTATCTCCCCTGATACCCTTGATGAGATTACCTATAAAAGCATAGCAATAGGTTTTCCAGTCTTTACCCTCGGCGGTCTGATATTTGGGGCCATCTGGGCAGATCAGGCATGGGGAGTATACTGGAGCTGGGATCCAAAGGAGACCTGGTCTCTTATAACATGGTTTGTATATGCCTTTTATCTTCATGCGAGGTTATTGAGGGGCTGGAAGGGAAAAAAGATCGCAGTGGTGGCTGTTGTAGGATTTGTCACGGTAGTATTCACATATCTCGGGGTTAATCTGCTACTTTCAGGGCTTCATAGTTATG
Organism: Nitrospirota bacterium; assembly: GCA_037442785.1. Lineage (GTDB taxonomy): Bacteria > Nitrospirota > Thermodesulfovibrionia > Thermodesulfovibrionales > UBA9159 > JBBIPQ01. The sequence continues at coordinate 18,626 of JBBIPQ010000018.1, read as the reverse complement.
GTGCCTTAGAGTAGATTGCAGGTGAGCCTTAAGAGAAAAGGTCTTTTAGCCTTAACGCTGATACTCTTACCTCTGCTTATCTCTTTTGCTTTTATCAGTATCAGGATCGCTGAAAAACAGATACTCAAGAGTGAGGCTGAAAGGGTTTCCCTTATAACAGAGATAGTCAGGAATGGTCTCGTTACTATCATGGTTGAGGGGCGAGGGAAGGACATCAAAGGCTTTCTTGACAATCTGGTTGCTGAAGATATAGAAGGCATTTACATCCTCGGAAAAGAGGGGAATGTGATAAGTTCAACAGCCTCACCCGTTCTTGATAGGCGATTGCTGGATCAGATAAGATCTCGCCCGTGGAAGGGAAATAACCTCGAGATGTTACCTGCTAAGATAAATGAAAAGGACATATATTCTTCTATCCTTCCGATATATAATGAAAGGACGTGCCAGAGATGTCATGGCAGCAGGGAGGATATAAGGGCAATCCTCCATGTGGAGGTTTCAAGGGCAAAGACCATCTCAAAGATGAAGAACCTTAGGTATCAGATAGCGATACTGACGGGTCTCATCTTTTTACTTTCTATGTATCTTTTTTATAGATTTGGCTTGAGGAACCTCCTTAGACCGATAAATCAGATGAACGAAGCACTGAGGGAAAGGGCTGGCACCGATAGCCTCGTTGATATGGATGAGTTACAGATATTGAAATTCCATGTAAGTGGTCTCGCAAGGGACACAGAGTGGATGACCAGGGAGATCGAGTCATTAAAATCCAAGAATGTTGAACTTTCGGAAAGGATTGAAGCGATAAAGATGAAGATTAAGGGAGATGTCCTGAGGCTTCTTTTAAAGATAACGGCTGCGATTGAGGCCTTCTCAGAGGGGATAGAGGGTAATCCTGAGAAAGAGATATTGAGAACGATCATCAGTGAACTTAAAAGACTCGAAAAGACCCTGGAAGGAGACTTGAATAAGCCCTGAAGTTTTAGTTATTCTAAATTATGAGGAACGAGGAATCGTGAGCTGAGGATAGATGTAAGATTAAGAAAGGAGGTAAAAATATGAATCACATAAAGACATTGGTTTTGCTTGTGCTGCTAACACTGATCCTGGTATGGGCAGGTGCAGCCTTTGGTGGGAAACAGGGGATGACCATTGCCCTGATTTTCGCATTGGGCATGAATTTCTTTGCTTACTGGTTTAGCGATAAGATCGTGCTCAGGATGTACGGAGCAAGGGAGGTTACAGAGATCGAGGCACCTGAGCTTTATGGCATTGTCAGGAGGCTTGCTCAGAAGGCAGGAATGCCAATGCCAAGGGTTTACATCATTGAAGAGGACCAGCCAAATGCCTTTGCAACAGGAAGGAATCCTAGCCATGCGGCAGTGGCTGTTACAACGGGCATAATGAGGATACTGAATCAGGAAGAACTGGCTGGAGTTATAGGGCATGAACTCTCCCATATAAGGCATCGGGATATACTTGTCAGCACAATAGCTGCCACAATTGCTGGAGCCATAAGTTATCTTGCACAGATGGCACAATGGGCAGCCTTCTTCGGACACAGGGATGACGAAGAAGGAGGCAACCCAATTGCTGCCTTAATAATGATGATTATAGGACCGATCGCGGCCTTAATAGTTCAGATGGCCATATCGCGCTCAAGGGAGTATCTTGCTGATGAGGGTGGGGCAAGGCTTGTCGGAAATCCCCGCTACCTTGCTAATGCATTACGGAAACTGCATCTTGCCTCTCAAAAGATCCCGATGGATGCAAATCCTGCAACATCTCACATGTTCATTGTTAACCCGTTTTCGGGTGGGGGGCTATTCAGGCTATTCAGCACACACCCACCGATTGAGGAGAGGATAGCCAGACTTGAAAGCATGAGCCTGATTTAGCTTGACTCTTTCTTATCCAATTGTTCAAAATATTGTCACATTATGAAGGCCCTTGTAACAGGTGCGACAGGCTTCATCGGCAGTCACCTTGTAGAGGAATTGATAAAAAGGGGTTACGATGTCACCTGTCTTGTCAGAAGGACCTCTAATTTGAGGTGGATAGATGGTCTTAAGGTCAACCTGATTTATGGAGATTGTGCGGAGGGAGACCTCAAAGATATACCAGAAGATATAGAGTATGTCTACCATGTTGCGGGTCTTACAAAGGCAAGAAAGGATGAGGATTTTTTTTGTGTAAATGCAAATGGAACAGAAAATCTCCTGAAGGCCATATCGTCAAAGGCAAGGGATTTAAAGAGGTTTCTCTATTTGAGCAGCCTTGCAGCGGTTGGGCCTGGGGAAAAGGGCAGACCTGTGAATGAGATCCACGAACCAAGGCCTGTTTCATCCTATGGGAAGAGCAAGCTGGAGGGCGAAGTCATAACATTGAGATATGGGCAGCAGGGCATGCCTGTTACAGTTATAAGGCCTCCAGCGGTATATGGTCCAAGGGATCAGGACCTCTTTGTCTTCTTCAGGATGTTGAAAAAGGGCTTTTATCCATACTGGGGAAAATGTTATTATTCTATGCTGTATGTGGATGACCTTGTGAGAGGAATGATCCTTGCTGCTGAAAACGATGTAGCAATTGGGGAAACATACTTTCTTTCTGACGGAGGGATTTATTCAAATGACGACCTGACATCAGAAATGGTTCAGATCCTTAATGCTAAGGCTGTTAAGGTCAGAATACCCCTGACCATGATGTCCTTTTTCCTGAGAATTACAGGGCTTATGAGTGGAGGGGGATCAATAATAAACAGGGATAAATTGAGGGAGATCAAATATACTTACTGGGTTTGTGATTCTACAAAGGCGGAAACTGATCTGGGTTTCAAGCCAAAAGTAAAGATAAAGGAAGGGATAAAATGGACAGCAGATTGGTACAGGATTCATCAATGGCTTTAAAAAAGGCAGTGGATATCTTTGACAAATGTTTTAGATTCACTAAGGCAAAGGAATTGATGTCTGTTGGACTCTATCCCTATTTCAGGGTGATAGAGAGCGCCCAGGACCCAGAGGTATATATAAATGGCAGGCGGATGATAATGGTTGGATCAAATAACTATCTTGGTCTTACCAATCATCCAAAGGTAAAGGAGGCTGCCATTAATGCAATAAAGAAGTATGGTACTGGCTGTGCTGGATCAAGGTTTCTTAATGGCACGCTCTCCATTCATGTGGAACTTGAGGAGAAGCTTGCGCGCTTTATCCGGAAGGAGGCTGCCCTGGTCTTTTCTACAGGATTCCAGGTAAATCTTGGGGTAATATCTGCACTTGTTGGAAAGGATGATGTCGTCATTATCGATAAGATGGACCATGCCAGTATAATTGATGGTTGCAGGCTCTCCTACGGGGAGATAAGGAAATACAAGCATAATGATATGGCTGACCTTGAAAGGATATTACAGCAGTATGATGGTAGAGGTAAGCTCGTTGTTGTGGACGGTGTTTTCAGTATGGAGGGAGACATCGTGAACCTGCCTGAGGTTGTAAGACTTTCAAAGAAATATGGTGCAAGGCTAATGGTGGATGATGCCCATGGTATAGGTGTTTTAGGTAAGACAGGACGGGGCACTGCAGAGCACTTTGGTCTTGAAGATGATGTGGACATAATTATGGGTACATACAGTAAGTCTCTTGCCTCAATAGGTGGATTCATTGGCGGCTCGGAAGAAGTGATACACTATATAAAGCACTTTGCCCGTTCTCTTATATTCAGCGCAAGTCCTCCCCCTGCCTCAATAGCGGCTGTTAGTGCTGCAATAGACATTATTGAAAGTGAACCAGAGAGGATAGAAAGGCTCTGGAAGAACACGAGGAAGATGCTAAAGGGCTTTAAGGAGCTTGGGTTTGAGGTAGGACCGAGCGAGACCCCTATCATACCGATAATCGTTGGAGACAACGAAACAGCCTTCAAAATGGCGATGATGCTTCAGGAGGAAGGGGTATTTGCAAATGTTGCCGTGAGCCCTGCCGTACCTGATGGAAAGGCCCTCATAAGGACGAGTTATATGGCTACCCATACTGATGAGCATCTCGATAAGGTTTTGGATGCCTTTAAGAAGGTCGGAAGGTCCCTGGGACTTATAGATTGAATTGGAGATAATAGAGGTAAGAGGTAAGGGCATCGATGATTTTATTGATCTGCCCTTCAAACTTTACGCAAAAGACCCGTTTTTCTCACCACCTCTAAAGAGAGAATTAAAAAGGGATTTCTCCTTATCCAATCCTTTCTTCCAACATGCAAGAGTAAGGTTCTTTATTGCCAGAAAGAATGGAAGTACTTCTGGAAGGATAGTCTCTATAATAAACACCCGACATATCGATTTTCATAATGAAAAGGCAGGCTTTTTTGGCTTTTTTGAATGTGTCAATGATCTTGAGATGGCTAAGCTCCTCTTGGACACAGTAAAGGCGGATCTTGTTGACAATGGAATGACCATAATGAGGGGACCAATGAACTTCTCCACAAATGAAGAATGCGGCTTTCTAATAGAAGGTTATGAATATCCCCCTCTACTCATGACCCCTTATAATCCTCCCTATTACAATGACCTTATGGAGCGGTATGGTATGAGAAAGGCAAAGGACCTTTATGCCTTTATTCATGATGTTCGGGATAGGTTGCCCGAGAAGATACTCAGAGTTGCTGCCATAGCAGAAAAGAGAGGGATAACCGTAAGGCCAGTGGAAAAGGATAGATTTGATTCAGAGATGCTCATATTCAAGAAGGTCTATAATTCTGCATGGGATAAGAATTGGGGTTTTATCCCTCTTACTGATGAAGAACTCTATTATCTTGGTTCTAAACTCAGGGATATAGTGGTGCCAGAGCTTACATTGATAGCAGAAGAAAACGGCGTTCCGGTCGGATTTATGGGTCTACTGCCAGACTTTAACCAGGTTCTGAGAAGGATGAAAGGTAGTTTGAATCCCCTTTCTATTGTCAAGGCACTATATTACTCAAAGAGGATTACAGACCTCAGGCTCCTTCTTCTTGGAATAAAAAGAGAATACAGGCACAGGGGAGTGGATGCCCTCTTATTCAGGGAAGGATTTAAGACTGTCAGAAAGGGAGGATACAAAAGGGTCGAGTTTTCTTGGATACTTGAGGACAACATCCCTGTTCAGAGGCTTGTGGAGATGATAGGGGCAAGGCTCTACAAGAGGTATAGGATCTATGAGATGATGATTGGTGGATCATAAACCTGCCTTCTTCAGAACAAGCACCGTATTTACACCACCGAATCCAAAGGAATTAGAAATAGCTGTACTTAGATCTCTTTTTTCTGCTTCCGTGAATATCTTGAGTCTGCAATCATCCTCTAAATGGGAAACATTGATAGTGGGAGGAATGATATCTTCCTGAAGGGATTTGAGGGTCACGGCTACCTCAAATGCTCCAGATGCTCCGAGCATATGCCCTGTCGTGGATTTCACTGCCACTGCAGGTATCTCTCTGTCTCCGAAGATCCATCTTAAGGCCATTATCTCTGCAAGGTCTCCTATCTTTGTGCCTGTACCATGGGTGCTTACCAGATCTATCCTGTCTCTTGTAATGCCAACCATTCTCAGGGCTGAATCTATTGTCATTGCCTCTCCATCAGGGGATGGTCTTGTCATATGAAAGGCATCAACAGTGTTGGCATATCCGATCACTTCACCGTATATCCTTGCTCCCCTTTTGATTGCTTTCTCAATATCCTCAAGCACCACAATACAGGAACCCTCAGAAAGGATGAATCCATCCCTTTTCTTATCAAAGGGTCTTGGTGTATTTGATGTCTCTGTAGAAAGTACTCCTGATACTCCGTAGCCTTCAAGGCATATCCTGCATATGGGTGCCTCAGACCCTCCAGCAAGGACAGTCTTTAAAACCCCTGATTTTATTAACCGATAGGCTTCCCCTATTGCACTGGCACCAGAAGCACAAGCATTGGAGATACCGAGGCAATAACCACGAATACCCAGCTTCTGTGCCACATAGGATGCAGCCATACTTATGGTTGTTGCGGGCATTAGATAGACGGATGGTCTGCTTTTCTTTAATTCTCTCTCCATCATGGTCACTCCACCCCGGCTTGAACCTATAATGACCCCTGTGTCTCTGAGGGAACCTGAATTAAGGATGCCCGCATCCTCCGCTGCCATTATGGCTGCTGCAACAGCATACTGGACAAATGGGTCAAGTCTTTTTATTTCTCTGTTCAGAAGGAACCTGCCAGGGTCAAAGTCCTTTAGTTCTCCCGCTATCTTCCATGGGAATCTACTTGCATCAAACCTTGTTATCTCCCCTATCCCTGACCGACCGATCTTTAATGCTTCCCATGATTCTGAGAAGGAGTTCCCGAGTGGAGTAAGTGAGCCTATGCCTGTTACAACAACACGTCTCATGGAATAATATGATAACACAGTTGCTCAGTCCTCTCGTGATTCATTGTCCGTGAAAGAACTATACACGTATTCACCAATTCGCTACCACCTGTTATCTCATCTGTTCAATATAAATCCCTCCAGCGCTCTTCAGTTTATTTTAGACAGTGTTGACCTGTTATAATAGTTTATGTCACTATTTTCTCTTGGCACAATCAGTGAATATATAAATAAGAAGGTTCTTGTCCTGCTGTTACTTCAGTTCGTTCTGATAACATCCTTTCTCGGTTACAGAAATTATAAGGATACCGATGCAGGTTGTGTTGCCTGTCATGGTAACAAAGAGAAGATGCAATCCCTTGGCTATCCGCAGTTTTACATGACTCGGGAGATGGTTGAACGGGAAAGCAATCATCCAAATGTGAGATGTCATGAGTGCCATCTTGGAGATGGTAGGGCTACAGAGACAGATAAGGCCCACAAGGGGATGTTGAAGGTGATTCTTGTTAACGAGGCAGGAGATGTCCTTAATAGAAAGAACGTAGCCCCTGGTCAACTCTTGCCCCATGGTACTGACAGGATAAGGGAACTGCTTCCAGAGAACACCGATGTCAGGAATGTCTTGTGGCATGATAGAAACCCTGAGACATTAAACTTTGACCCGGAGATAGCTCGAAAGACCTGCGGAAGGTCAAACTGCCATCCTCAGGAGTTGAAGCAGTTCAAGACAACCATAATGGCAACAAATTTTCGTCAGAGGACCATGAGGACATGGATTGAACCTTATGGCCCTCATAATTGTGGCCCCTCATTTGCGGATCTACCACCTTTACCCTACTTAAAGGGATCAGGGTTTGATTTCAAAAATACGAGTAAAATTGTAAAGAACCTGAATGTCCCTTTCACAAAGGATCAGGCTGTAGCGAAACAAAGGTTCTGTAATGTCTGCCATGCAGGTTGTCTCGATTGTCATTATGCACCTGATAGGGGAAAAGGAGTTCATAATTTCCTGAGAAGGCCAACCTCGGAGAGTTGTGCAGGTAATGGAAGGGGTACATCTATATGTCATCCTGGCGCTATGCAGAGCAGAAGGGGTGAAACATACATAGGCGGTGACTATTCGATCCCTACAGGAATGGAGTCCGATGTCCATTATAAAAAGAATATTCACTGTGTTGATTGCCATCTCACAGGAGAAAAGGGCATGGGTGATATGCAGAGAAAGGCTACCTGTCAGGGTTGTCATTACAGTATTGAGGATGCCCACAAAAAGGGTCCCCATAAGAATCTTGATTGTGCTACATGTCATGTGAAGGAGTTAAGGGGTTACCAGATAACGATCTGGGGTCCTGGATATGTGGCTGACAAGCCAAATCCCTTTAAGAAATACTCCCTTTACTATGGAATTCAGAGCCCGCCAATCATTATGAAGGACCAGAAAGGGATATGGATGCCTGTTAAGGTCTGGCCTCACAGTGTTGGGAACATTAAAGAGGATGTTAAGCCCTCTGAGAGGTTGATGTTCCGGTGGCCTGGGGGTGAGACAAGGGATGCCTATTATGTTATTGGAACCGTTGATAATCTCCCCTCAAACAACAAACATCTTCTCTGGCTTGAGATAGAGCAGGCTGCCCATCCCTTTGGAAGGGCAAGAGACTGCAATAGTTGCCACAAGAGTGAAAGACAGGTAGCAGTATCAAACTGGAGATTTGAAGATGACCAGGGTGCTGAGCCTTTTGATGGCACCCATCGAATAGTTGCTGATAAGGATTCCTTGAGGATTGAGGGATTAACGAATAAGAATTCTATAAGGATTCTTGAGGGTTACAGGATTGAGGACTTTGCTTCCTGGGTTTATCTCAAGGATAAGTGGGTTGCTCCAGGTGATTTTTCTATTAAGATAGATAGGAGCAAGTATCTATTGAGTTTGAAGAGGTTTACGAATATGGAGAAAAGGCTGAAGACATTTGATATTAAATCCAGAGGACTTGATAAGAAGACCTTGAAGAGATACAGAGAATTAAAGGGTGCCCTCTTGCACAATCATGAAGATCAAGGATTACTCACCGAGATCGAAAAGGTTATAATAAAACCATGAAATCGGTCCTTACCATCGCAGGCTCTGATCCAACAGGAGGGGCTGGCCTACAGGCAGATCTTAAGGTATTCAGGGCATTTGGTCTTCATGGTTTATCCCTTCCCACTGCCCTTACTGCCCAGAATACGACATCTATTGTAGATGTGTTGCCTGTGGAGCCGGAATTTTTTAAGAGACAGATGGAGGCACTCCTTTCCGATATCAGACCTGATGCTATTAAGATAGGCATGGTTTATAGCAAGGAGATCGTATCCATCGTTGCGAATATGATAAGGACCTTTTCTCTAAAGAATATTGTTGTTGACCCTGTTACTGTTTCATCCACAGGCTTTGGCCTTGTTGATGAGGGTACCCTCGACAGGATTAGGGATGATCTCTTCCCCCTTTCATCGGTTATCACACCAAACATCTATGAGGCTACTGTTTTAACAGGTCTGAATATAGAAGGCGAAGAGGATATTAGAGAGGCATCTATGAGGCTGAAGGATATGGGGCCTGGGGTGGTTGTTATAACAGGTGGTCATCTGGAGAGAATCACCATGGATCTCTATCATGATGGTGAGGACTTCCACAGGGTGGAATCCTATAAGATTAAGGGCGAGTATCACGGGACAGGTTGTGTCTTCTCCTCTGCAATTGCTTCTGCCCTTGCAACAGGATACTCTCCCCTTGAGTCTGTCAGGAGGGCAAAGGGCTTTGTGACGGATGCCATAAGCAGGGCCTATCATTTAGGAAAGGGTCTCGGTATACTAAATGTATGAATAAGAACAGGGTTCAGTATCAGTGCCAGGCCTGTGGTTATACAAGTGCAAAGTGGTTAGGTAAATGTCCTGATTGCGGTGGCTGGAATACCATGGTTGAGGAGATGAAGGTGGTCTCGATGAGGGGTATTATTAAGAGGACATCGCCTCAGCCCCTCAATGCCATCATAGCTGGTGATGAGAAAAGGATCACAACAGGCATAAAGGAGTTTGACAGGGTCCTTGGGGGAGGGGTAGTTGAAGGATCTGTTATCCTTGTGGGAGGGGACCCAGGGATCGGGAAGTCAACGCTCCTGATGCAGGCCGCATCAAATCTGAGGATCAAGGGTAAGGTTCTTTATGTCTCCGGGGAAGAATCACCTGAACAGATAAAGCTCAGGGCAGAAAGGCTTCATATAAACTCTGAAGACATTCTTCTACTGCCTGAGACAAATCTTGAGGGTATCATAAATATCGCCACTGACATATCCCCATCAATAGTGATAATAGATTCGATTCAGACGATCTTTACAGAGGAGATACCCTCTGCACCTGGTTCTGTAGGTCAGGTAAGGGAATGTGCTGCGAGGTTAACCTCTTTTGCGAAGAGGACATCCACCCCCCTTTTCATTATAGGTCATGTTACAAAAGAGGGTGCCATAGCAGGGCCAAGGGTACTGGAACACATAGTTGATTCAGTGCTTTATTTTGAAGGCGACAGGGGACATCCTTACAGGATACTCAGGACCGTAAAGAACAGGTTTGGTTCAACCAACGAGATAGGGGTCTTCGAGATGACAGAAACGGGTCTCGTTGAGATAGACAACCCCTCAGGTCTTTTTCTCTCGGAGAGACCCTCTGATGCAGTGGGCTCTGTGGTTGTTTCATGTATTGAGGGAACGAGGCCGATATTGATAGAACTGCAGGCCCTGGTATCACCAGCCACCTTTGGAATGCCCAGGCGTACCTGCATGGGTGTTGACTTTAACAGGGTAAACCTTCTAATAGCTGTTATTGAAAAGATAGGAGGCCTTCACCTTGGAGGCATGGATATATTTGTTAATATCGTTGGGGGTTTAAAGATCATAGAGCCTGCAATTGACCTTGGCATTGTATCTGCCATTGTATCATCCTTCAGGGAAGTCCCCCTGGATCCGAAGACCGTTGTATTTGGTGAGATAGGGCTCTCGGGTGAGATAAGGGGAGTTAGCCAGGTTGAGGCAAGGCTGAGAGAGGCTTCAAAGGTAGGGTTCAGAAAGGTGATAATGCCAGGCAGTAGCATTAATAGGTTGAGCGATACCTATGGCCTTATTACTGAGGGGGTGAGGAATATCCATGAATTTCTTGAAACCATACTGGCTTGATAAACCGATTTTTTTTGTAATGCTTTTCCTTATTGTTTTTTTTCTTTCATCATGTGCGACAAGAAGGATCGAGATCCAGTATTATGAAGGCAGTCTTGATGACAGGCTCAGGGATCTCAAGGATATAAATTCTATTAAGTCAACCTTCTCGATTGAGTTTGACAGGGGGGATGGAGTAACCATCCGGGGAGACGGAATACTCAACCTCACAGAAGATACCCTTGATCTTCAGGTTTATTCAATGGGTTTTCTTGTGGCTGAGGTTAAGGCTGATCAATCAGGTGTGAAGAGCAATCCTGTTATAAGCAAGAACAGGCTTACCATGATAGTTGATGGCCTGAGAAACAGTTTTTTTTGGTGGGATTTCAAGGAATCCAGCATGAGGGATGAGGGGGAAGATCTCATCCTTGCCAATTCATGGAAGAGGCTCATAATTGATAAAAAGACCATGCTGCCTTTAAGGATGACGATAGATACAGAGGATGGCAGACAACTTGAAGTCTTTTATCTTGAACCCTCTTCGATAAACGGTTTTGTGTTTCCATCAGGGATACGGATCGAGTTTTTAAAATACGCAGTTAACCTCAGGATAAAGGATATATCAGTGCAATAAGAAAATCTCGGAAAATACTCTTTTATGACATTTCACTATCAAGACCGAGATCTACTGCCACTGCCCTGATAATGGAATCATCTATATTCTTTGCCTTAAAGAGATATCCCTCAAGGAGGGCATTATCACAGATCGTGTTTATAAGCCTCGGGATGCCCTTTGAATATCTATATATCTCCTTAAGGGCATTATCGAGGAAGAGGGCTTCATCACCCCCTGCAATATGTATCCTGTGTCTGATATATTCAATCGTATTATCCTCTGAGAGTGGCCTCAGGAGTACCTTCATTGCCACCCTCTGTTTCAAGGGCTCATCCAGGCTGAGCACCTCATCGAGGTCCGGGAGTCCAAAGAGTATTAGATTTATCATCTTTCCTCCAGACATCTCCATATTCAAAAGTCCCCGAAACTCCTCCATAATCTCCCTTGACTTCAACATCTGCACCTCGTCTATCAGGAGAACCGCTGTCTTGCCAGAGTCATTGATTTCCAGAAGCCGTCTGTATATCTGTCCAAGGATCTCCACCTTATCCTCTTTTATGTCCTTTACACCCATCTGCATAGCAAATTTTCTGAGAAGCCACTCGGAACTTACGGATGAGTGGATCACAACGAGGAGGGTTGCCTCATAGATGTCTTCGTTAAGGTCATCAAGTAGTCTTCTTGCAAGGGTGGTCTTGCCTGTTCCTATGTCGCCTATTACAACAGCGAGTCCCTTTTTTGTATCTATCGCATATTTTAGTTTCAAAAGGGCATCCCTGTGCTGGCTGCTATCAAAGTAGAATCTGTTGTCAACCACGTTCGAGAAGGGGTGCTCTCTTAATCTGTAATACCCGAGATAATCCATGAATTATAGATAGGAGACCCTGTCCTTTTTCTCCTTTCTGGTTTCCTTTTCCAGTGATGCCTTTAATTGGCTTAATCTTTCCCCAACATCCCTGAACTTAGAGTTCCAGCCGTAGATATCAGTGAATAGCTCAAAGGCCTTTTCGATTTCCCCGTTCTTTTCATAAGCTGCCGCAAGGTCATAGAGGGCGCCCCAGTAAGACTCATCCCTGGTTTCTATATTCTCCAGGGCCTCCTTAAATGCCTTGATTGCTATCGGATAAAGCCCTTTGTCCATATAGCATATGCCAAGCATTGTCATGGATTGGACATAAAATCTCGGGTCATTTCTGGATGTCTGAAACTCCCTTATAGCATCATCAATAAGCCCCATCTCCTTATAGGCAATTCCCAGATTATAATGGGTCTCAATGTCCTCAGGCTCTACCTGCTTTTCAATACCCTTTTTGAATTCCTCAAAGATGTCCAGCACCTCTGTATCCAGTTGTGGTTCTATGATTTCTTCCAGATCAACTGTTTCAGGGATCTGTTGCTCTTCCACCTCTGGCCCTATCTTTGTAACCTGAGTTGAAAGGGAACCCTGCAGAGAGGCCACCTTGTTAAGAAGTTCTTCATCTTCAGGAAATATCCTGAGGAGCCTCTCATATATCCTCAAGGCATCTTCCTGGAGACCCTGGCGGATATAGAATTCTGCCTCAGCGAGTTCCTCTGCATAATCATCAAGACTCTCGGCCCTCGTCTCTTCCTGTAGTGTCGCTATCCTTTCTTTCAGCCTTGGGTCATCCGGATTGATATCCATGGCCTCTTTTAAAAAGGCGTCTCTTTTATCTTTTTCACCGAGCCTGTCGAATATCTCGGACAGAATTATACACTCAGTGACTGCCTGCTCTTTATCTCCTGCATCAAGATATAGGGTTTTGAGTCTATTGTGAACCTCCACATTCCTGGGGTCCTTGACCTTGAGGTCCTCCAGGATTGCCCTTGCCTCGTCAAAGAGGTTGTACTTTATAAATATGTCTGCATCGATTATGAGTTCCTCTATGGTCTTTTCCTCAGCCTCTGCTGGTTTTACCTCCCTTTCTGCGAGCAATCTCTTGAGATTCATGTCATCAGGGTGTATCCTCAGGGCATCCTTATAAAGACCTATGGCTTCATCGTTAAGACCCTGTTCATAGAGGAGGTTAGCCAGGGATATTAAGGACTGAAACTCCATTTCCCTGTCCCCTTTTGCCCTGTAAAGGAAGACCTGTAGTCTTCCCACCTCCAGAGGAGCTACATCCACGAATTGCTCTGTTATCCCTATTGCCTCATCTGGTTTCCTTTCCTCTATCAGGGCATTAACAACCCTTTTGAAGGAATCCCAGGCCTTTAACCTATCATTCAACAACAGATATATCTCTCCCTTTAGCCTGTATAGTTCAATATCTGCGGGCTGAAGTTCTATCGCCTTTGAGATGTAATTTAAGGCATCCTCATATCTGCCACTCTTTTTCAGAAGCATAGCGCATCTTACAAGGGATTCCAAATCATCCGGATAGATATTTATAAGACTTTCCAGGTACCTGATTGCCTCTGATGAGTTACCCGATTTCTCCATTAGATCAGCAAGGCATCTCAGTGTATCCCTATCAGATGGGTTGATCTCAAAGGCCTTTTTCAGGTAATCCTTAGCCTGATCCAGATTGCCTGAATCCTCATAAAGTCTTGCGATACTGAGGTATTCAGTTAAGGCATCATGGGTCAGTCCCTCCTTCAGAAACAGCCCTGCTACCTTTTCTCTTAAGGCGATGTTTGTCGGAGAAAGAGAGATTATCCTTTTATAGATATCCACTATCTCGTTCTTTTTGTTCTCCTTCAGGAGTGCATCTGTAGCAGCGAGATAATATTTAGTTGCGTCAGTGGCCAGACCCTTCTCTTCACTTAATTCACCAAGGGCGATCAATGCCTTAGCATCGGAGATGTTGAGGTTTATGATCTTTTTATAGAGGGCGAGTGCCTTGAGGGAAAAACCCTCTGTTCTGAAGAAAGAGGCTGATCTGTGATAGTAATCAATGGCAGCCTTCCTATCTCCCTTTTTAAAATAAAGGTCTCCAATCGTGTTATAGACATTGCCATCAGGACGATCCTTGATCAACTTTTCCCATTCCTCGATAGCCTTGTCTATCTGACCACGGGAGAGGTACTTCTGAGCCTCTTTGATAATCAGACTTCTATCAGGCATAGTTACAGATTGAAGGTATCATAAATTTCGAAAAGTGTCAATAACCTTGAGGGTTTGTCAACCTCAACTTATTAAATTCCTTCAGGTTTTCCAGGAGTTTTTCCTCCGAGATCGCCCCTATCTTAACCAGGGCCTCTCCAAAATGGAGGTAGGTGTCCTCCTGTTCCTTTAAGAGTTCGTTTCTTTGATCTTCTGTAAGGTATTTCTCCCTGACCGCTATCTCTCCGAACCTTTCCTGGGTCTCTTCCTGAATCACGAGTATCTTTTTTATGTCATCCTCGGACAACCATCCCTTTTTCATAGCAATCTCTCCTATCCTCAGATTTGTCTTCCTCTGGAGAAATCGAGCATTCAGTATATCCATCTCTGTTATGAGTCCCCTGGAGAGGAGAAACCTGCCAAATTTCATCGGCGAAACCATAATGAATATTATAATCTAAACCGATGCCTTTATGGGAAGCTGTACCAAAAATGTTTCTTGAGTTTACTTATCTATACTGAGTATGTTATAAAAATAGATACACAGAACGGAGGAAGAGATGAAAAAGAAGGTATTGTTGCTGGTTTTATTGGTTTTTGCCCTTTTGATCTCCTGTGCTAAGAAGCCAGAGCAAAAGGCTGGGACTTATGTTGCGAGGGTTGGCAAGACAATAATAACACAGGAAGACGTTGAAAAGGAGTTCAAAGGCCTTCCACCCCAGATCCAGAAGGTATTTGATGGTAAGGAGGGTATGGAGAGGTTTGTTGATGAACTTGTCAAGAAGGAGATGCTATATCAGGAGGCTCAGAAGAGGGGGCTTGAGAACGACCCTGAATTTAAAAAGAAGCTTGATGAATTCAAAAAGCTCAACCTCATAAGCGCCCTCCTTGAGAAGGAGATCGAGGATAAGGTGAAGATTGGCGATAAAGAGGCAAGGTCATACTACGATAGTCATAAAGAGGAATTTATGACGAATAATCAGATCAGGGCAAGCCATATCCTTGTCAGGACCGAGGAGGAGGCAAATAGCGTTCTTGGTGAGATAAAAAAGGGTGCTGATTTTGCAAAGCTCGCACAGGCAAGGTCAATAGATACAGGTTCAGCAAAGAATGGTGGTGACCTTGGTTATTTCTCAAGGGGACAGATGGTACCTGAGTTTGAGGGAGCTGCTTTTAAACTGAAGGTTGGCGAGGTCAGCAAACCTGTAAAGACCCAGTATGGCTATCACATTATAAAGGTGACTGAGAAGAAAGAAGGTAAGCCCATTGAGTTTGAAAAGATAAAGGACCTTGTGATACAGAAGCTGACAGCAGAGAAACAGAAAGAGGTCTTTGATTCGTATATAGAAGGACTTAAAAAGAAGTATGATACCGAGATCAGGAAAGAGGCCATTAATACTCCATCAGGCCAGGGGCAGACACAGTAATCAATTCTTTGGTATCAGATAAACACAGGCCTTTGACCCATCGGATATCCTTTCCTGATGGGTTATATCATTGACTCCTATCAGATTCTTTATGAGTTCATGATCATTGATACATGCCTCTTTAAATCTCATAGCTACCCTGTGTATAGCGCAGTTATACTGTTTGAGTTTAAAGTGTTTATCATTCTCCTCAATCTCTACCATATTGCCATCTTTATTCATTAACTCAACCAGGGTTGTAACCTTATCCCTGAGATCGGTTTTTTCAGAGAAAAACCTTATCCTATCATTAAATAATCTCTCCTTCCGTCTCTTGAATATCTCCATAATCTTGCCCCTGCCCTCCCTCTCTTCCATATCAGTAAGGATATCTAAGGCAAGGTTCTGGTAATTTTTTGGGAAAAGGTTCTCCGCTGACTCTGTAAGTTTGTAAATGAAACCCGGTCTTCCAACCCCCTGTTTCTTTGTCACATACTCAACAATACCATTTCTCTCGAGGATGAGAAGATGCTGCCTTACACCCATTGCAGTAATGCCAATCTCCTTACTCAGATCCTCTACACCCATCTCTCCGTTCTTCTTAAGGATCATGATGATCCTTCTTCGAGTAGGGTTTTCCGTAAGCTCAGAGATCATGATATTGTCACTTACCTCAGATCCTGTAATGGATTCTCTTCTCCCTTGCCTTTTCAACCTCGCGCCTCTTTTCTTCAAACCCTCTTTTTCCCATCATCCCGTAGGTGAAATTTTTTCCTTCTTCAACACCTGGCTGATTGAAAGGATTTATATTATACAATAAGCCTGTGAATGCTGTGGCAATCTCAAAGAACTGAAAGACCTGGCCCAGATGATATGGGTCCAGGGTGGGTATCTGAATAGTCATATTTGGCCTCTTTCTCTTAGAAAGGGCGAGTTCTGTAGATTCTTCCTCAGACATGATCAACTCGGAAAGGGAATGGCCACCGAGATAGCTTATACCCTCTATGTCCTTAAAGACCTCAGGAATGCTTATATCCACCCCATAATCTTCTATTCTGATAAAGATTATGACCTTATCATCAGGCCCATCCATCCATAACTGGAGTTGTGAATGCTGATCGATGGTGCCAAGGGATGGATAGGGAGTGATGCCATATCCGTCCTTACCAAGACTCTCTGCCCACAACTGACAGAACCATTCTGATAATGGTTTAAGCCCATCAGCATAGGGCATCATAACATTTATATTTCTTCCCCTTTTATTCATCAGATAGAGGAGGACACCAAACATATAAGCGGGGTTCTTCCATATATCAGGTAAGAGGCATTTCTCATTTATGTCTCTTGCACCTCTCAATATCTCTTCTGAATCAATGCCAATAACCTCAGCAAGAAGCAAACCAACAGGGCTAAGGACAGAGTAGCGACCAACAACCCCTGTTGGTATCTGGAGAGTCCTGATCCCTGTTGATCTGGCTATCTCCTGTAAATTTCCTTTTTCAGGGTCTGTTGTTGCTATTAATCGGTCTTTTATATCGGGTATCTCATTCCAGAGGATCATAAAGAGGCTCATTGTCTCGGCGGTGCTTCCAGATTTTGTAACAACATTTACAGTGGTCTTTTCCTTGTTTATTAAGGAAAGTATCTGAGAAATCGTGCCAGGGTCAACATTGTCACAGATGAATACCCTCGGCCTTTTTTTGTAATTATGAAAGGGGCTGAGGGCCTCTAAGATCGTTTTCGGACCAAGGGCAGAGCCGCCGATGCCTAAGAGCAGAAAATCTTCTGTCCCGGATCTCACCCATTCTGCAACCTTTTTTATCTCCGAAGTGTCAAAAAAGGGCAGATCTATAAAGGCAAGTTCAGGCCACCGTCTTTCTATCAGTTCATTGTGAACCCTGTCTATCTCGAACCTGAGGGCATCTATATCTTCTGGAGAGATACCCTTCTCACCGATGGTATCATCCATCATATTTGAGAAGTTTAATCCAAGCATTAATATCTTCTCTCGTATTTTTCTCCTTCGCAGACCTCCCTTACATGATCCTTAATCAGACGACCGTTCTCCCACACCTTCTCATGAACCTTTCTGCACCTGGTATTTCCATCAGAATAATAGTAATCACTAACAGGTTCAGCCCTGTAAACACCCCTACCATCTTCTGTCCTGTACTCAACAGGTTTCCCTGTCCTGTATGCCTCCCTTGAACCCCGCATGGAGATGTCTGTTAGGGTTGCGCCAAGAACAGCGCCGAGTCCGGCACCAATAACTCCACCCCTCCATGGATTCTTGTGATCAAGGATGGCTCCAGCGATTCCGCCGATCAGACCACCTGCTGCAGCCCCCTCGTAATGATACTGCGTGCAGGCAGAGACCGCAATCAATGCGATCATGACGAGGATAGACAAAACTCTCTTCATCTTGATACCTCCTTTTAGATCCTTGCCCTTTTAGGATATACTATATCACAAAATTATTAAATTTAATAGTACTACAGTCTTTAAGGAATAGGTCTTTCCATAATAAACTGTCATCACACTAATACGCTATCACACTATGTTACTGTGGCACCATGCCTGGTGAAACTCACAGTTCTAGAATGACTATGGCAATACTGTAATCCCTCTCATGACTCAGGCTAAGATGTATCCTCTTTATTCCGTTCTTTTCGAGGCATTTCTTTAATCTAATGCCAAGGGTAATAACAGGCTTTCCTGACTCTGCATGGGTGACCTCTATGTCCTTTAAGTTAATATCAATTCTCCCACCCAGCGCCTTAATCATCGCCTCTTTCGTTGCAAATCTTGCTGATAGGCAGGGGTAGGGGTCTTTTCTACCGAGACAGTAATCTATCTCTGTGGATGAGAAAACCCTCTGAAGAAACCTCGATTCCCATCTCTCCACCACCTCTCTAAATCTCTGCACAGAGACAATATCTACCCCAACACCGTAGATCATTCCTTTGTCATTCTGTATTATTTAGA
>JBBIPQ010000017.1:0-25495 GCA_037442785.1 Nitrospirota bacterium | reverse complement strand
AAAGGGCATGAGACCGAGAAAAACACGTCCATAGTCCATAGACCATGGACTGTGGACTAAACATAATTGACAAAAGGCAACCATCCTACTTTGTACTATAATACGGGATGAGCCTTAATATTTGAGGGGGGTGCTGCCTGTCTTTAGGGAGGGGCTAACAGGCAGCACGGGGGAGAAAGACTTGGGGTCTATGTTTAAGTAAAACATCCCTATGGGATATCTGTATATGATTTAAATCATACCAGTGTGTGTACTGAATGTTCCACGTGGAACAATTTTGGGATTGGGGATGGGTGAACGGGGGAATCGGTGATAGGGTGAATGGGAGAATGGGTTACCCGATTCGCCGTTTCTCGACTCCCCGTTTCACCGATTCCCCGAATCCCTTTTTATTCGATCGTCAGTTTCTTTTCCTTCTTCCTTGCCTCTTCAGATTTTGGTATCCTCACCTCAAGAACACCGTCCTTGAACTGGGCCTTTGCCTTGTCAGTCTGAACCTCTGCTGGTAAAGAAAAGGCCCTGCAGAAGGAACCGTAGGAGCGTTCGAGTCTATAATAATCCTTCTTCTCGACCTTCTCTTCCTTCCTCTTTTCCCCTGAGATCGATATCGTATTGTCCGTTAACTTAACCTCAATGTCCTCCTTCTTCATGCCAGGTAACTCAGCCTTTACCACAACATCGTCTCCTTCTTCAAATACGTCCACAGAAGGGGATACTTCCTCAATCTCAGGGAACCTCAGCCTTGGCCACCAAGTGGGGCCAAAGAGGGAGAAGGGTCTCCTGAAGAAGTCCTCGATCCTCCTTTCTATCTCCTCAAAGGGAGAAAGGGCCTTTGCTGGCTCAACCTTTACTATCTCTTTTGAACCCCTTTTTGCCATAGCACACCTCCTTATTCAGGGTAGGGTCTTTAAGAGACCTCTACCTTGATCTCTTTTGGTTTAGCCTCCTCCTTCTTTGGAAGGAGAATCTCAAGGATACCGTTTCTGTAAGCAGCCTTTGCCTTAGAGCTATCCACATCAACGGGCAATGCTATAGTCCTGGTGAAACTCCCATAACTTATCTCCCTGGCATAATAGTCCTCATCCTTTACCTCTTCGCCTCTTTTCACCTCACCTTTAATAGTCAGGGAATCCTCTGTGATCGTGAGGTCTATATCGTTCTTCTCAACGCCAGGGATCTCGACCCGTACAACGATCTCATCCTTTCTTTCATACATATCGATATTCGGGACTATAACCCCTTCAGTGGGTTTTGGCCACCAGCGCCTGCGCCTGTGTATCGGCTCAAAGAACTCATCGAAGAGCCTCTCCATATCCCTCCTCATATCTTCAAGTTCCTTCATAGGAGACCACTTAACAATTGACATAGTAACCTCCTTTCTCTGTGCATCGCACAGATGTTTCGACAGGTTTTTCGACCTGCTGAAACCTTGTTTATGTTAATTATGTTAATAAGGGACCAATGGCCCCTTTTAGACCGTTACCTCTGCCTCAACAAGTTTCCTGAAGACAAAGGAATTATTCTCAAGATCAACCTCAACAACATCGCCCTCCTTGAAGGTCCTGTCCAGCAACCTCATAGCAAGGGGATTCAGTATCTCCCTCTGGATCACCCTCTTTAAGGGTCTTGCGCCATAGACCGGGTCATAGCCAAGCTCTGCTATCCTTTCCTTTGCTGCATCAGTCAGGACAATATCAATACCCTTTTCAATCAGATATCCCCTCATCCTGTTAATCTGGATATCAACTATCTCTTTAAGCAGAGACCTTGATAAGGGGTTGAATATGATGATCTCATCAACCCTGTTAAGGAACTCTGGCTTGAAAAACGCCCTGAGGTCACCCATTACCGCCTCTTTGAGCTCCTCCTCATTCGTCTTTCCCCAGTAAACAGCTGGCCTCTTCTCCCTCTCAGCCAGCAACTCCTGTATGTGGGAACTCCCGATATTCGATGTCATTATGACAACGGTATTCCTGAAGTCAACAGTCCTGCCATGACCATCCGTGAGTCTTCCATCATCAAGGAGCTGTAAAAGAAGGTTAAAGACCTCAGGATGTGCCTTTTCAACCTCATCAAAGAGGATGACCGAATAAGGCCTTCTCCTTATCGCCTCTGTAAGCTGACCGCCCTCTTCATAGCCAACATACCCTGGAGGTGCCCCTATAAGCCTTGACACAGTATGCCTCTCCTGATACTCAGACATATCTATCCTGACCATAGCATTCTCATCATCAAAGAGGAACTCTGCAAGGGCCTTTGCAAGCTCTGTCTTTCCAACCCCGGTAGGTCCGAGGAAGATGAATGAACCTATTGGCCTGTTTATGTCCTGAATCCCTGCCCTCGCCCTTCTTACTGCATTGGATACTGCCTCGATCGCCTCATCCTGACCAACAACCCGTTGTCTTAACCTCTCCTCCATATGGATCAGTTTCTGGACCTCTCCTTCAAGCATCCTTGACACAGGTATCCCTGTCCACTTTGATACAACCTCTGCGATGTCCTCTTCATCAACCTCTTCCTTAAGCATCTTTCTCCTGGATTGAAGTTCTGAAAGCTTCCTGTTTTCTGCCTCCAGGGATTTCTGTAGTTCAAGGAGCTTCCCATATCTCAGTTCAGCAGCCTTTGCAAGATCCCCTTCCCTCTCTGCCCTTTCTGATTCGAGACGGGTCTTCTCAATCTGTTCCTTGATATCCCTTATCCTGAGGATTACCTCCTTCTCGCTCAGCCATTGCACCCTCAACTCATCCCTTCTTGACTGGAGCTCTGCTATCTCCTTTCCTATCTTTTCCAGTTTTTCCTTTGCATCCTTAGAATCATCCTTGAGCAGCGCCTGTTTCTCTATCTCGTGCTGACGGAGTTTCCTTTCTATCTCATCAAGCTCCACAGGCATAGAATCGATCTCCATTCTTAGCTTTGAGGCAGCCTCATCTATCAGATCAATCGCCTTATCAGGCAAGAACCTGTCACTGATATACCTGTTTGAGAGAACCGCTGCTGCTATCAGGGCAGAGTCTTTGATCTTCACACCATGATGAACCTCATACCTCTCCTTCAGACCCCTGAGTATCGATATGGTATCCTCCACTGAGGGTTCCTTCACATAGACGGGCTGGAATCTCCTCTCAAGGGCCGCATCCTTCTCAATGTACTTCCTGTATTCATCAACCGTAGTGGCACCTATGCACCTCAACTCACCCCTGGCAAGGGCGGGCTTGAGCATATTTGAGGCATCAATCGCCCCCTCAGCAGCACCAGCACCAACAAGGGTATGAAGCTCATCAATGAAGAGGATTATTTTCCCCTCTGCCTGCTCTATCTCCTTTAATACTGCCTTAAGCCTTTCCTCGAACTCTCCCCTGTACTTTGAACCAGCCACAAGGGCACCTATATCAAGGGCAATTACCCTTTTATCCTTTAAGGTCTCAGGTACATCTCCAGCCACTATCCTCTGGGCAAGCCCCTCAACTATCGCTGTCTTGCCCACCCCTGGATCACCTATCAAGACAGGGTTGTTCTTTGTCCTCCTGGATAGAACCTGAATGATCCTCCTTATCTCGTCATCCCTTCCGATCACTGGATCAAGCTTCCCCTTTTTCGCAAGGGCAGTGAGGTCCCTGCTGTACCTTGCAAGGGCCTGATATTTTTCCTCAGGGTTTGGATCAGTAACCTTGTGAACCCCCCTGATCTCTCTCATGAGGGTTCTTACCCTCTCTGTTGTTATATTGTATCTACTCAACAAGTCTGTACAGGGCCCTCCAACTGTGGTCAGACCAATAAGCAAGTGTTCCACACTTACATACTCATCTGTCAGGTGTTCAGCCTCCTTCATGGCTGTCTCAAGGACATCCTTCATCCTCGGAGAAAGATATATCTGGCCAAGGGGTGTGGCCCCCACCACCTTCGGGAATCTATCAACCTCAGCCTCTATGTCCCTCTGGAGCATAGAGATATCGATTCCAGCCTTTCTCAGTATCTGGGTTCCGATCCCTTCATCATCCTGAAGTATTGCCCAGAGGAGGTGTTCTGGCTGCAACTCCTGATTCCCCTTGCCCTCAGCAAACCTCTGAGCCTCCTGTAATGCCTCCTGACTCTTTATGGTTAGTTTATCCAGTCTCATAATCCCTCCTATTAAGGCTTCCAGCAAATCTTCCGACTTGCTGGAACCTATTTTTCAATTAATCCTCTGCAAGCAATCTCTTAATCCTTCTCATAAAGTCCTCCCGGAGGTCATCCTCAAGAAACCTCATCATCTCCTGCATCTCCTTCTGGAGAACCTCAAGCTTATGCCTCATCCTCAGGATCACCTCAACACCAGCCCTGTTGACTCCAAGCTCTCTGGTGAGGCGAATTATCATAGCAAGCCTCTCAACATCTTCCTGGGAATAAAGCCTCGTCCTCTTTGTCCTGTAAGGGGTAAGAAATCCCTCCCTTTCATAAAGCCTTATGGTTTGAGGATGTACATTAAGCATCCTCGAAACGATGCTTATCATATAGAGAGGTTCTTTTCGATCCCTTTCCTTCATCTCCTGATCAACCCCTTCCTTGGATTTTCCTTATAAAGGGCCTCAATTATCTTGATAGCCTCCCTTGCCCTGTCATTTATATCCTTTGGAACGACTATCTTTATATCTACATACTGGTTTCCCCTTGCTCCTGTCTTTGGAGAAGGAAAACCCTTTCCTGACAACTTAAACCTCTGTCCACTCTGCGTTCCTGGAGGAATGGTCATCACCGCCATCCCATCTATGGTTGGCACCTCGACCTTTGCACCAAGGGTCGCCTCTCCAACCGTGATGGGCAACTCAAGAAAGACATCATCCTCTTCCCTCCTGAAAAAGGGGTGGGGCATCACCGTAATCTCGATTATAAGGTCTCCAGGAGGGCCTCCTCCCTGTCCTGAATTACCCATACCCTTTATCTTGACCCTGGAACCTGAATCAACCCCAGGGGGTATCTTCACCTTCAGTGTTTCGGTAGTCATCAACTTTCCCCTTCCACCACAGGACTTACATGCCTTCGTGACCTTCCTGCCAGTGCCGCCACAATCAGGGCAAGACTGGGACATCCTGAAAAATCCCCTTGATGACTGAATCTTACCAGTCCCCTTGCACCTTGAACAGACCTCAAAGGCCTCTGCACCTGATCCATTACAACTTGTACAGGTAGCCTCCCTCCTAACAGAGACAGGCCTTGTAGTGCCTGAGAAGGCCTCCTCAAAGGAGACCTCAAGGCCAGTTATAATATCAGATCCCCTTACATAGACCTTCTCAGCCCTTCTTGTACCAAATATATCACCAAAGATGTCACCAAGACCGAACTCAAAGATATCTTCAAACCCTGGGCCCTTAAACTCCTCATACCATGGCCCACCTGCCTCGAAAGGCGTCTTTCCAAAGCGGTCATACTCTTCCCGCTTCTTCGGGTCACTCAAGACTGCATAGGCCTCGTTTATCTCCTTGAACTTCTGCTCCGCTGCCTTGTCACCAGGATTCAGGTCAGGATGATACTTCCGAGCCAGTTTTCTAAAGGCCTTTTTTATCTCATCCTGGGTTGCATCCCGGCTGACACCAAGAATCTCATAATAATCCTTAACAGTTGAGGCCATCTAATTCTCCTTCTATGATTATTCATATTATATCAATTGAGTCGATTCTTGTCAAGTATTTTATTTCGAATGGTATAAACATAGCTCGGAAGTGCGGTCGAAGCGGTGACGTTCCTTCACCCATTCACCCTCATAGAGTTGCTTGAAGAGAGAAAACGGAAGAGTAGTAGGGCAGCGGGTAAATGAGAGGGTAAGGGCTACAGCATGGTGCCTGTACGCAGGCTTAAGAATCCCATCCCATACTTGACATAAGCTCAGATAATGAGGGATATGTCTCCCTTTCTATCTCGCACTCCTCTTTGAGATGTCTCAAGGCCTCGGGGACGAATTTTAGATAGTATCCCTTTCCCTTCACAGTGGAGAGGAAACCATAGGCGCCAAGGGCTTGCATGTGCCTCTGCATCCGGCATATAAGAAGGGAACCCCTGAAGCCTTCTAAGTCAAACCCTTCAAGGCATTCGGACACCCTTGAGATATAATACCCAAGGAGGCTCTCCCTGAGCCGATCATCCAGCCTGTAATAGGGGTCCCAGAGGATTGAGGAGATGTCATAGGCAGGTGGACCGATCCTTGCGCCCTGATAATCTATTATGTAAGGCTGATTATCCTTAATCATTATATTCTGGCACTGAAAGTCCCTGTGTATAACTGTCTTTGGATAGGAATCTGCCAGCCGGGCAAGCCTGTCCAGTTCATTGGAGAGTGGTTTAACCATCTTTTCAGATAGACCTCCCTGACTTGCTGAAAAAACCTTAACAAACCTCTCAATAAAATACTCTGTCTCCCACCGGAAATAATCAGGGTCAAAGACCCTCTCGCCAAGCAAGGGGCATTCTGATAGATGCCCCGCGAGATTACAGTGAATGGAGACAGCAATATCAA
This sequence comes from Nitrospirota bacterium, assembly GCA_037442785.1. GTDB lineage: Bacteria > Nitrospirota > Thermodesulfovibrionia > Thermodesulfovibrionales > UBA9159 > JBBIPQ01. The sequence goes on along the minus strand of JBBIPQ010000017.1, from coordinate 19,008 downwards.
GGGCCTTCCGGTACATCATCTCTATCCTTTCCCTATCTTTGTTCCACTTCAGCCAGTTATAGAGGGATGTATCACCCAGGTCCTCAAAAACGGCCATTCTCTCGTTTAAATCATAATCGAACAATTCGGGGACAGGGATATGGTGGTTCAGGAAGAACCTTGTGTATTCAATGTGCCGCTTAAAATCAGGATCATCCTGGGGATAATGGACAATAACAACCGATCTACCCTGTCTCTCAGTCCTGTGATATCTCCGATCAGAACCACCTGTTTTGATAGCCTGGAATCTCGGAAGGCTTATCTCAAAGTCAGGACCGACGATCCTGTCTTCATATCTGGGCCGATCCAGTCTGCTACCTTCAAGGATGAGACAGTTTTTAAGATACGACGCTGATTTGATAATACAACCCTTTTCAATGGCAACATATCCCTCGATCTCGATCCCTTCAGGGACCTCAACAGATGGATGAATATAAACCGTCTCACCCTCTCTGTTTAAGGCATCCCTTACTGTAGAGGCATACGCCTCTGGTGTTCCTATGTCTTTCCAGTAGGAACCTGTAAAATCCATGGTCTTTACCCTGTATCCAGCCTCTGCTGCCTTGAGCCAGGCATCCGTTACATGGGATATGCCATCAGGCAAAAATCTGAGGAACTCAGGAGAGTACACAGCGATACCAGTAAAAGTGACTCTTCTGTCAATCGAATCAGGACAGTCTCTGGAATGTTTAATGCCTTTAACTAAACCATACTCATCGATAATCAGACTGTTAAGGTTGGGGAAATCTACTGTGGCAAGGGTGGCGATATTTCCTTCTGAGAGATGGGTCTTGATGAGAAGGGAAAGATCAATATCCGAGACAATATCAGAGTTATGAACAAGAAAGAAACCCTCTGAGAGAAAGGCCTCAGCATTCTTCAGGGCACCCCCTGTGCCAAGGATGGGGTCTTCATAAAAAAACTGGATTCGAGCTGAAAATGTAGAACTCTTTGCCCAGCCCCTCAGCATATCAGCCTTATAGTGAAGGTTTATGCCTATCTTACCTGATGTAATTCTGGATAACCTCTCCACTATAAGCTCTATAACAGGCTTACCAAGCAGAGGGAGGAGTGGTTTTGGGAGATGATTGGTGATCGGCCTCAGCCTCTCCCCAAGGCCAGCGGCAAGTACAAAGGCATTTATGGGCTGACTCAACAAGAATTCACCTCATGCATCATATTTAGAACAAAGAACCAAGACCTAAATCTTTGTTCTCTGCTTTCATTTGTATATCAAAAAACCTCTCCGCACCTCCCTATCGAATCCTTTGCACTCCTCCTGCCACCACTCCTCCATGCTATCAAGACTCTCTCCACCCTCTATCCCCTTCCTGACCCTTTCAGAACCGGTGAGTATGTCTATAGGTAATCTCCTGGTCTCGTATTCATAGGGAGGCTCCTTCCATCGGAATTCTTCAGGGTAAAGTTCCCTTATAGCCTTTATAATTGCCACACCGGTCTTAAAGGGCCTGAATCTCTGTCTGTCTGTCACATGGATCTGGGCTCCGCCACAGAGCATGCCAGCGTATTTATGGAATGTGGGTTGAAAATAAAGAGGCCTGAAGATAACCCCTGAGAGCCTGAAGTCTTTGAGCCTTTTAATAAGGACATCCGGGTCAATAAAGGGTGCACCAAATATCTCAAAGGGTCTTGTGGTTCCCCTTCCCTCGCTGATATTAGTCCCCTCCAGGAGGCACTGGCCTGGATAGACCATTGCAGTATCAAGGGTTGGCATGTTCGGGGACGGCATGACCCAGGGCAATCCTGAATCATCAAACCACATACGTCTCTGCCAGTTCTTCATGGTAATCACATGGAGAAATAAGGATGGATAAAACCTGTCCCTTAAATAAATCCCCATCTCTCCTATGGTCATCCCGTGCCTTACTGGCAGGGGTCTCAAGCCAACAAAGGAGGCATGGTCTTCCCTTAACACTGGCCCCTCAATAAGGGTTCCAGACAGAGGATTTGGCCTGTCCAGGATAACCACAGCCTTATTCTCCTCATAACAGGCCTGAAGGCAGAGTTCCATGGTCCAGATGAAGGTATAATATCTTGATCCCACATCCTGAAGATCTATGATCAGGACATCCATATCCCTGAGCATCTCAGGGGTCGGTTTCCTCACCTCTCCGTAAAGGCTATATACAGAAAGTCCTGTCCTCTTATCCCTGAATCCTTCCCATTCGATCATATTGTCCTGGGTTTCTCCCCTTATCCCATGTTGGGGCCCAAAGAGTGCCCTCACCTCGAATCCTTTCGATCTCAATGCAATATCTATGGCATGTTCGAACCTTTTGTTAATGGAGGCAGGATGCACCAGGAGACCCGCCCTTACACCTCTCAGTCTTCTGGGCCATCCGGATAGGAGTCTGTCAAGACCTGAAAGGACTCTGTCCACCCTTTAGACTACCCGGGTATCAGGATATCAAGGAGTCTGTCAAGTTCATCAAGGGAATAGTACTCTATCTCTATTCTCCCCCTTTTACCCTTATGCTGGATTCTCACCTTTGTTCCAAGGGAATGCTTCAACTTCTCCTCGAGGGAGGCGATCTGAGGGTCCTTTGACCTGGTAGGCCTCTTCTTTGGCTTACTGAACCTTTTGGCAAGAACCTCTGCCTCTCGCACGCTCAAACCCTTTGTTACGATAGCCCTTGCCAGTTCTATCTGTTCTGCCCTTGATTCAACAGAGAGTATCGCCCTAGCATGTCCCATGCTCAGGGATCCCTTATCTATCATCTCCTTTATCTCGTCAGGAAGCCTGAGCAGTCTCAGATAATTCGCTACAGTAGCCCTCTCCTTCCCAACCTTTAAAGACAGTTCTTCCTGGGTCAGATTAAACTCTTTCATCAGTCTCTGGAAGGCCTCTGCTGTCTCTATGGGATTCAGGTCTTCTCTCTGGAGGTTCTCAATCAGGGCTATCTCAAGGGAATCGGAAGGGGCTGTGTCCTTGATTATTACAGGGATCTTCTTCAAACCCGCTAAGGTGGCAGCCCTCCACCTCCTCTCGCCAGCTACGATCCGGAATGTGCCATCCCCTGTCCTGCGAACTATTATGGGCTGTAAGACACCCTTTTCCTTAATAGATTGGGCGAGCTCACTAAGGGTCTTATCATTAAAGACCCTTCTTGGCTGTTGCTCCCCAGGGACTATCCTCGTTATATCAATATTGATTATCTCTTCTCCCTTTTCAGGGAGGAGGGCGTCTAAACCTTTACCTAAAGCCGTTTTCATTCAGTATCTCCTTTGCAAGGGCAAGATAGCTCTGGGCGCCCCGAGAGCGTATATCATAAAGTATAACAGGCTTTCCATGACTCGGTGCCTCTCCAAGTGTAACATTCCTTGGTATTATGGTATTAAAGACCTTGTTTCCGAAATGCCTCTTTACCTCCTCAGCAACCTGGTGTGAAAGGCTGTTACGAGGATCAAACATGGTGAGGAGTATCCCTTTTATCTCAAGGGCTGGATTAAAGGAGTTTCTCACCCTGTGAAGGGTCCTTGAAAGCAGACTCAAACCCTCAAGGGCATAGTATTCACACTGAACAGGTATGATCACGGAGTCAGCGGCAACAAGGGCATTGAGGCAGAGGAGTCCCAGTGAAGGAGGGCAGTCTATGAGGATATACCTGTATCTATCCCTTATAGGTGCAAGGATATCCAAGAGTAGCCTCTCCCTTCTATCCCTCTGGACCAACTCAACCTCAACGCCAAGGAGGTCTATTGTTGAAGGGATGAGATCCAGATGCTCTATACCAGTATGGATTACCGCATCCTCAGGACCTATCTTACCAGCAAAGGCCTCATATAGGCCTGTCTTTATCTGTCCCCTATCGATCCCAAGACCTGTGGTTGAATTGCCCTGGGGGTCTGTATCCACAACCAGTATATCCTTCTCTGCAAGGGCCAGGGAGGCAGCAAGATTGATCGCTGTTGTGGTCTTACCAACTCCTCCCTTTTGATTAACGATAGCAATCGTTCCCATATTAGTGCAATAGTGCAGCGCAGTAGAGCAGTAGTACAGTAGCTACACGATAAAATAATTTTTTCATTTTATAAACTACTGCTCTATTGCTCTGTTGCACTACTGCTCTACTAAATATCAATATTCCTTGCCTCTAAGGCGTGCTTGATGATAAACTCCTTCCTTGGCTCCACCTGATCACCCATAAGGATAGAGAATATCTCATCTGCCTGAACACTGTCCTCTATGCTGACCTGAAGAAGTGTCCTCCTTTCTGGGTCCATTGTGGTTTCCCAGAGTTGTTGGGGGTTCATCTCTCCAAGACCCTTGTACCTCTGAATGCTGAGGCCTTTTCTTGCGATCTCAAAGATATGGTTAATCAGCTCAGTTGTGTCAGCAATGGCCCTTTCTCCATCCCGGCTGATCAATCTTATTGGACTGCCAAGATCCTTCACCGCTCCATAAAGAGACTCAAGCTCCCTGTATTCAGGAGAAAGGATGAGACCGGTCTCGATCTTTAACCTGTAATTCTGCCTCTTTAATTCAATCCCCAGCCCTTCATGCTCCTCATCCTCGTAAGGTTCGCCTATCTTAATATCAGGTATCTCGGTCCTTATCTTTTCGACTAAACTCATCAGGCCATCCCTGTCTTTCAGCACCTCTTTGTTAACACCCTCCCTCAGCAATATCCTCAGGACATCTGGATCCTTCCTCCTTCTGCTAAACCACTCAAGGAGTTTTTCAAAACCTATTATCTTTTTCAGGTGGGGTATGACTGCCTTACCCTTCACCTCATTACCCCTGACAATAAGGGATACCTCCTCAGAGGCTAATGCCAGTAACATACCCTGAAGTTCTGCCTCACTCTGGATGTATCTTTCAGTCTTTCCCCTCTTCACCTTAAAGAGCGGGGGCTGGGCAATGTAAAGATGTCCCCTCTCAATAACCTCTGGCATCTGCCTATAGAAAAAGGTAAGAAGCAGTGTCCTTATATGTGCACCATCCACATCCGCATCCGTCATCAGGATTATCTTGTGATACCTGATCTTTGATATATCAAAATCCTCAGGCCCTATTCCTGTGCCAAGGGCTGTTATCAGTATCCTTATCTCCTCAGATGTCAGCATCTTATCAAACCTTGCCTTTTCAACATTCAGTATCTTTCCCCTCAGAGGCAGTATTGCCTGGAATCGCCTGTCCCTTCCTTGCTTAGCAGAACCACCAGCAGAATCACCCTCAACAATGAATATCTCACTCAGGGCAGGGTCCTTCTCAGAGCAATCAGCAAGTTTGCCAGGGAGCCCTGTATCCTCAAGGGAACCCTTTCTCCTTGTTAACTCCCTTGCCTTCCTTGCAGCCTCCCTTGCCCGGGCTGCCTGAATAGCCTTTTCGATGATCTTCCTCGCAACAGAGGGATTCTCCTCAAAATAGGTTGAAAGGGCATCATTCACTATTGACTCCACTATGCCCTTAACTTCGCTGTTGCCAAGCTTCATCTTGGTCTGTCCCTCAAACTGGGGATTCGGGAGTTTAACGCTTATGACTGCAGTAAGTCCTTCCCTTATATCCTCTCCTGATATGACCTCTTTGCCATTCTTCAGGATACCCGAGGAGGTCCCATAGTTATTTGCCGTCCTTGTCAGGGCAGACTTGAATCCAACAAGATGAGTTCCTCCCTCCCTGGTGTTTATATTGTTTGCAAAGGTGTATATGGTCTCTGCATAACCATCGTTGTATTGAAGGGCTATCTCAACAGTTATGTCATCCCTTTCTCCTGATATATAGATCGGTTTTGGATGAAGGGGTGTCTTATTCTTGTTAAGATGCTCAACAAAGGAGACTATGCCGCCCTTATAAAGGAACTCCTGGGTCCTGTCTGTCCTCTCATCATGGATGGCTATCCGGAGTCCCCTGTTGAGAAAGGCGAGTTCCCTCAATCTCTGAGAAAGGATATCAAAACTGAAATCGGTAACCTCAAATATCTCAGGGTCAGGCTTGAATGTTACCTTTGTTCCTCTGCCCCTTGTCTTCCCGATAACAGTAAGGGGTGTCACCGGCTTGCCCCTCTCGAACCTCTGTTGATAGACCTGGCCGTTCTGTTTAATCTCCACCTCAAGCCATTCTGATAGGGCATTCACAACAGAGACTCCAACTCCATGGAGCCCCCCTGATATCTTATATGCCTTTGACTCGAACTTACCTCCGGCGTGCAACTCTGTCAGGGCAACCTCTGCAGCAGATCTTCCCTCAGGGTCGCCTGGATGGGGTGCTGTTGGTATCCCCCTGCCATCATCAATGACTGTTGCGCTTCCGTCATGATGGAGGATAACATCAATGTTATTGCAAAAACCCGCCAGTGACTCATCAACGCTATTGTCAACAACCTCATAGAGCAGGTGATGAAGCCCCTCGATGCCTGTAGAGCCAATGTACATGGCAGGCCTCATCCTGACGCCATCAAGGCCCTTGAGGATCTTTATATCCTCAGCCCTGTATGTCTCTTCAACTGCTGTTACTTCCTTATCTTCCATTCCTTATCTTCTCCTTGCTTATAGGCAGAACTTATAGCCTCATCGGCATAATCACATATTTATAATCTTCCCTTCCCTCTTCCATCAAAAGGCTCGGACTCAACGGATCCCGGAGGGCAAAGGAGACGGTATCCCCATTCATTACTGAAAGGGAGTCAATAATATACCGGGCATTAAATCCTATTGTTAATGCTCCTCCACTGTATTCAACCTCAAGTTCGTCCTGGGCCTCTCCAAGGTCGGGGTCAGAGGAAGAGATGGAGAGTAAGCCATCAGATATATCCATCTTCACGGCGTTGCTCCTCTCCCTTGATATTATGGAGACCCTCTTCAAGGTCTTCAGAAAATCCTCTCTCTTTAACCTTATCACCTTATCATTCTGGGGCAGTACCTGTTCATAGTTTGGGTATGAACCCTCAATCAATCTCACAAGGAAGTCTGCATCCCCTATCTTAAAGAGCACATGGTTCTTCCCACACTTCGCTGTAATGGTATCTATTCCATTGACGAACTTGCCTATCTCTAAGGCTGCCTTCCTTGGTATGATTAACCTCTTCTCCTCTGGGATGGTATGGCCTATCTGTTTGGTTATAAGGGCAAGTCTGTGTCCATCCGTGCCTACCACATTGATCAACCCTCCAGGCATAATATGAAAGAGCAGGCCATTAAGGGTGTATCTTGAATCAGCCTCTCCAGCTGAATAGATGGTCTTCTCGATCATCTCAATCAGGTCCTCTGTATTAAAGACCAGTTCGTCCTGTGTCTCTATTCCGGGCCAGGCAGGAAAATCCGCTGAGGGGAGACAGGCGATCCTGAATCTGCTCTTTCCTGAGATGAGCTTCACCCACTGTTCGTCCTCAGAATCAAGGATTATATCATCCACTGATTCCCTGACTATCTCAAGGAGTTTCTTTGCCGGGATGCAGAGTTTTCCAGGGCTCTGGATAGTCGTTGAAAGAGGCACCTTTATTGCTAACTGGAGGTCCGTTGCGTATATAAAGGCAAAGGCATTCTCGGCATCAAGAAGAATATGATTCAATATAGGCATAGTGTTTCTTTTATCCACTATGTTCTGTACGTTCTGTAGTTTCTCCTGTAACTCCTCCCTGGTTACTGTTATCTTCATCTGAACCTCCTTTAAAGTCTTCCAGCAAGTCTGTTGACCTGATGGAATCTGCTTATTGTCTTATCCTGTTAATCAGGCTTTCTACAAGCCTCTTAAAATCATCGTCTGTTGCTATCCTATCCTCCACCTGTCTGCAGGAATAGATGACCGTGGCATGATCCTTTCCACCAAAGTTCTTCCCTATATCGCTCAAGGACATGTCAAGCAATCTCTTGGAGATGTACATGGCTATCTGTCTTGGGATGGCTACCTCTTTGGTTCTCTTCTTTGACTTCATCTCCTGACATTTGATACCAAACGCCTCTGCAACGGTCTTCTGTATCTGGTCAATCGTGACTGGTCTGACCTCATCTACAATGATATCCCTTAATAGATTCTTTGCAAGCTGAACCGTTATAGTCTCCCCTGTCAGGGCAGTATGAGCCCCGAGCCTTATAAGGCATCCCTCTAATTCCCTTATATTGGATTTTATCCTTGCGGCAAGAAATTCCACCACATCATCTGGAAGATAAAGCCTCTCCATTGCTGCCTTCTTCTGGATGATAGCCATCTTCAACTCAAGCTCAGGGGGTTGAATATCCACAGTCAAACCCATACCAAATCTTGACCTCAGTCTATCAGTTATATCCTTTATATCCTTTGGTGGTCTATCACTGGTAAGGACGATCTGTTTTTGCCTCTCATAGAGGGCATTAATAGTGTGAAATAGCTCATCCTGAGTGGCATTCTTTCCAGCAAAGAACTGTACATCATCGAGAAGAAGCATGTCAGCACTTCTATATCTCTCCTTCATCTCCTCAGCCTTCTGATGCCTCATGGCAGAGACGAACTCATTGGTAAACTGCTCTGATGATACATATATTATGTTGTAGTCCCTCTTCCTATCCGCCACATAGTTTCCAATTGCGGTGAGGAGATGGGTCTTTCCAAGACCAACCCCACCATAAATAAAGAATGGGTTATATCTTGAACCTGGAGACTCTGCAACTGCCCTTGCAGATGAAAAGGCAACCTGGTTACTCTGCCCTGTCACAAAGGTATCAAAGGTATATTTTGGATTGAGATATATGCCTTTACTGGCAAGCCTCTGTTTCCTTGACTCCAGTTTTGCCTCAAGCCTTCTTACCTCATTGGCCTCCTTCTCTGCTATCTTGAATTTAATATTCACAGGGGAACCTGTCACCTCAAGCATAACCTCACTTATTATATCTGGATAATAGTCCTCTATCCATTCCTTGAAGAATCTGTTAGGGATTTCAAGGATGGTATTCTGATCCTTCAATTGTGCCAATCTCACAGGTTTAAACCATAACTCAAAGACATGGGTGCCTACCCTTTTTTCTATCAGAGAAAGGCACTTTTCCCATATCTCATCGAGCTTCATTTAACCCCCTGTCGATATTTTTAACAACTTATTAACAAATTGTTAATAACTTTCCCTTTGGCAGACTATTATAACCCATAATATGTTAGAGAGCAATGTAAATAATGTTGATACACTATCAAATAACCCCTTTAAGGGATCTTATGAACACGGACATACCAACTTTTAATTCATTATTAACAATCTTTCAAAAACCCTTAAAAGGTTTATCATCAGGTACTATAAGAATCTCTGACCCTGTACAATGGATTATCAACATTTCAACATCTCATTTCTAATACTAAAAGATTAAGACATATATTAAATAGAAGAGACTGGCTGACCCTTTTTCCTTAGATAAGAATCAATGAATACATCTATATCTCCATCCAGGACAGCCTCCACATTACCAATCTCAACCCCAGTTCTATTGTCCTTTACAAGCCTGTATGGTTGCAGTACATATGACCTTATCTGATTCCCCCAGGCTATCTCCTTCTTGTCACCCACTATGCCTTCAAGTCTCCTCTCTTTCTCCTTTAACTGAAGATCATAGAGGCGTGACCTCAATATCTTCAATGCCATCTCCTTATTTCTGTGCTGAGACCTCTCACTCTGACAGGATACAACTATACCAGTTGGTATATGGGTGATCCTGACCGCAGAGGATACCTTATTTACATGCTGACCTCCAGCTCCGGATGCCCTGAATGTGTCTATCTTAAGATCATCCTCCTTTATATTAACCTCTATATCCTCTTCAATCTCGGGATAGACGAATACAGCAGCAAAGGATGTGTGCCTCCTCTTATTAGCATCAAAGGGGGATATCCTCACAAGCCTGTGAACTCCCTTCTCTCCCTTCAGGTATCCATAGGCATACTTCCCCTTTACACTGAATGTAACGCTCTTGATACCAGCCTCGTCACCAGGAAGGATATCCATGATCTCTACCTTAAAATTATGCCTCTCAGCCCAGCGGATGTACATCCTCTCGAGCATCTCTGCCCAGTCCTGACTCTCGGTTCCGCCAGCCCCTGGATGGATTGTGACTATGGCATTGTTTCTATCAAGCTCTCCTGAGAGGAGATGACGTATCTCAATTGACTCCACAAGGGACTTCAGGTTTTTTATGCCTTCCCTTATGTCCTTAACAAAGAGTTCCCCATCTTCTTCATTAAGGATGGCTATGGAATCTTCAAGATAATCTATCTTAGAGTTGAGGTCATCAAAGGGTTCTAAGATGTCCTCAATTTCGGCCTTCTTTTTTTGAAGTTCCCTCAGACGATCCATTGACGACCATACAGACTCCCTTGATAGCTCCCTTTCTATCTCCTCTAACTGCGCCCTGAGTTTAGGGACATCAAAGATAACCTCTCAAGGTCTCGACCCTTGCTCTCAATTCACTCAGCTCCTGTCTCAATTCCTCCATTATCAACATCTCTTACTCCTTTATAATATTAGTAATATAGTGGCAACTATACAGAGATAGGCAAAGACATCACCATATCTTGAATAGAATGTCCTTGTACTATCCGTCTTCATATCAACGATATCGAATCTCCTCTCGAATATGGGCGTTGCCCTTATGATCCGTCCATTACTATCTATATACCCAGAGATGCCTGTGTTTGCAGCCCTTAACACTGGCTTTCTGTTCTCGATTGCCCTGAATACCGCCATACTGAAATGCTGATAAGGGCCGGCTGTCCTTCCAAACCAGGCATCATTTGTTATCGTCACTATAAAATCCCCGCCTTTGCTGTAAAACTTCCTCACAAGGCCAGGGAATATTATCTCATAGCAGATAAAGGTCCCAAAGCTTCCAGAGTCTGTCTCCGCCCTTATGATCTTGTTGCCTGGTGTAAAGTCACCTATGCCGACAACGAGTTTATCAAGGAAAAAAAGGACCTTTTTCAGCGGAACATACTCTCCAAAGGGAACTAAATGTATTTTATCATAAACATAGGGAATATTTCCTCCCCTGTCAAGGAGTATGGCACTGTTGGTGAGCTGGGCCACAGTCGTTTTTGAAGGAGGTGTTTTCACCATCACGCAGCCTGTCAGAAGGTAGGTGTTCAATCCCTTCTGGAAGGCAATAAGGTCTTCTGTGGGTCCCTTATCATAACCAAAATAGAAGGGAAGGGCTGTCTCAGGCCAGATTACTATTGAAGGATAATAGGCCATTGCCTGAGTGGTGAGGGATTTATAGGTCTCCATGACCTCAGACTGGTATTCCGGCAACCACTTCCTATCCTGTTCGATGTTGCCCTGAATAAGGGCAGCCCTCACAACCTGTCCAGGCCTGTCCTGGTTTAGCCGCAACTGGCCATAGATTCCTATGAGGATGAGCAGTATTGAAAGAGCCAAAAGACCAGAGGTATACCAGAATCTCGAAAGGAGGGGCATCCTCTCCTCCCTCCTTTTCCGTATAAATATATCGGCTATGGCAGCATTAATTGCAACGATGATAAAGGAAACACCATATATACCAGTTATATCAGTCATCTGTATCAGCGTCAGGAATCTGTACTGGGAATAACCAAGGCTTGACCAGGGAAAGCCTGTTAAGGCATAGGATCTGATAAACTCAAGGGTAACCCAGACAACAGGTGCTATCATAACGGCTGGTAATCTTGACCTATGTAACTTTATAGAAAAGGCCATCGCAAATATCCCTGTATAAAAGCCAAGATAAAGAGAAAGTAAAAGTACAATCAGGATGCTTATGACAAGGGGAACATTACCATAATAAGCAATGGAGTGATAGATCCAGTATAGTGTTCCTGAAAAATAGACCGTCCCTGTCAGCCATCCAGCCTTAAAGGCAGTTAGACTATCTTTCTCCCATAGTGAGACAAGCAGGGGAACCAGGGATACCCATGCAAGTGGATAGAGATCAAATCCTGGAAAGGATAGAATGAGTAGAAGGCCTGAAAGAACCGCAGGTCCGTACCGATGTCCCAAAAAAATCAAAGATTTTTTGGGGTGCCCACATTCCTTATATATTAGCCTTGACATGGAGAGCCATCAATGTTTATAGTTTACTATATGGGCAGTTAGCTCAGTCGGTAGAGCAGAGGCCTGAAAAGCCTCGTGTCCGCAGTTCGATTCTGCGACTGCCCACCATCTTATTTTAATAAGAATTTTCGCACCTCCCCAACGCGAAGGGTGATCTTATTGGAATCAAGATACTCAAGAAAAGGTATAGCATACTTCCTTGTCGTCCCAAGTAAATCCCTGAATTCAGCAACGGTCATCTGAGGCTTTTTCGAAAAGAAATCCTTCAATAGGGACAACATCCTGTCATAATGCTGTCGCGTCAGATAAAGGGAGTCATTTATCCTTGTAAGTCTTCCTTCTTTCTGCATCAATCTAAGTATGTCAGAGACCTCTTTTGACCTCAACTGGAGGATCTCTGATAGTTCCTCCTTTGATGGGGGCTGAAACCCTGATTCATCAAGGATCTTAAGTATCCTCCCGGAGACCTCGGAATCGGCAGAGGATATGCTGAAGCCCTCAAGGCAGACAAGGTTCTTTTCGACCTTCACACCTCTTATTGTTGAAAGTAATCCATTCCATATCTCTGGAGAGATCTTTAAGAGGTTTCTCAATTCCTCTTTCTGCATCCCTGGGCTCAGGGGATTTGATTCGTGATAAACCTTTAGTAATCTTTTAATCTCGTTACAGATACCCTCATAAACATCCCCGTGTAGAAGAACCTCTTCGATCTGGATAATCTCTCCCTTCTCCTTCAGAACCTTAATGGAATCCTCGATAGCCGGTATCTCTGCCCTTACCCATCCCTTTAGAAAACGTTTATTCAGTCCCTTTGCCCCGGCCTTCTTGATCTTTGTGGATAGCCTCTCAAGGAGACTGCCTGACTCATATACGATGAGATCCCCTATGCCTTCTGTCTTCCTCCTCTTCAGTGGGTAAGGGTCAAGGACAGTGCCACCTCCAATGGTTATAACAGGAGAGAATCTCCTAATGATGAACCTATCACCAGAAAGGGCTACCACTGGCTCAGAAAGCCTGATCTGACAGTAGCCCGACTCTCCTCCCTTAATCTCTTCCACTTCATAGAGGATTATCCTTCCGAGGGTATCCAGTGTGGTGAGGTGAAAATGTACAACACTCCTTGTTTTAAGAGGTTGCTGGTTTGGTAGCATCTCGATCTTTGCATCAATATAAGTAACAGGTCTCAACACATCAGGGGTGACGACCACATCCCCTCTGCTCAGGTCCTCCTTATCTATACCCTGAAGGTTTATTGCTACCCTCTGGCCAGCATAGGCGGTCTTAATGGGTTTTCCATGGCTGTGAAGGCCCCTCACCTTGCTCCTAAGGCCAGCAGGCAATATCTCCACATCATCATCCACCTTAATGAGGCCTGAGATGAGGGTCCCCGTTACAACGGTCCCGAATCCCTTCAGGGTAAAGACCCTATCAATGGGAAGCCTGAATATCTCATTAACCGGTTTGGTCTCGATGGTGAGGGCCAGTTGATGTATCCTCTCCTTTAATAGATCAAGATTATAGCCACTCCTTGCTGATACAGGTATGATCTCAGCCCTTTCAAGGAAGGTCCCCTTAACAAATTCTCTTACCTCTTCGATTACGAGGTCGAGCCAGTCCTTTTCTACCAGGTCTGCCTTTGTTATGGCAATGATACCTGACTTTATCCTCAGGAGGTCACAAATGGCGAGATGTTCTCTGCTCTGGGGCATGATACCCTCGTCTGCTGCAATCACAAGGATGACCATGTCGATCCCCCCAGCACCAGCCAGCATATTCCTCACGAGCCTCTCATGACCTGGCACATCCACTATTCCAACAGTAAGACCGTCCGGATAATTAAGGTCAGCAAAGCCAAGGTCGATGGTGATACCCCTTTCCTTTTCCTCCTTTAACCTGTCAGGGTCAATGCCCGTAAGGGCCTTTACAAGGGTGCTCTTACCATGATCAATATGACCGGCCGTTCCAAGGATCACGTAACGCATGGGATATTTTATTCAATATATGCAAAAGGTATCAAGGAAAATAGAGAAATCAAGATTTAATCGGCTAATTTAGAAGAGCCAAATAGATATAGGGAAAGCGGAAGGGTTCACGGTGAACCTCCGTGAACCCTTAATTGGTTGTTTCTTACTCGAACTTGATCGCCTCTACAGGGCAGGTATCTGCTGCTGCCTGACAATCGCAGGTATCACACTTGTCAGGGCCGATTACCCAGGCCTTGTCATCCCTTAACTCGAAGACCTCAGGGCAGAGCTCCACACAGGAGCCACAACCAATGCATAAGTCCATGTCGACAACGGGTACTGCCATCTTTTACCTCCTTTTTTGGTTTATTCAACTGGCGTAACAACCGCCATTACAACCAGCCTTTCTCCCTTGTCAGCCTCAAATCCATGAGGCACCATAGGGTCACAGAGGATACAGGTCTTCTCATCCGCCTCAATCCTCTCTTCTCCTACTATAAACGTTCCTCTGCCCTGAACGCAATACATGAGGAGCCTCAAAGGTGCCTTATGGGGTTCAAGCCTCTGTCCTGACTCAAGACACATCAGGGCTATCCTCATCTCAGGTTTATCAGAGAGCATCTCCCTAAATATCTTGTCAGGGTAGAAATTGATATGTTTCTTGAGATCGATTACCTCCATCTCCAATCACCCCCTTTGTTTATTAATTGAAGGATAGGGGAATAATCCATTATCTTCAATGACACAAATCATATTGAAATTACCTTCTCTTTGATGGAACAGGGAAGATCCTCTCTAAGACATCATCTACAGTGACAATGCCAAGGAGGGCTCCTTCAGTGTCAACAACAGGAAGGGCAACGAGGTTGTATTTGGTGAAGACCTCTGCAACTACCTTTTCATCCACATCAGGGGTGACTGTCTTTAACTTGGTAACCATTATCTCTGAGAGCCTTTCATCAGGCCTTGCTATAAGGAGTTCCCTGAGGGAAAGAACCCCCAGCAGCCTTTCTGATGAATCCGTCACATAGATATAATAGACTGTCTCGATCTCTGAGGCATCCTCCCTGAATCTGCTCAGGACATCCTGAACAGTCATCTCAGGGGGGTATGCTATGAACTCGTTTGTCATAAGGCCGCCAGCCGTATCCTCTTCATGGCCAAGGAGTTCCTGGATGTCCTCTGCCTCCTCCTTTTCTATCTTTTCCAGTATCTCCCTTGCCTTATCAGCAGGCAACTCACTCAGGACATCGGCAGCCACATCTGGTGACATCATCTCAATGATGTCAGAGGCCCTTTCTGTATCCATATCCTTAATGATCTCGACCTGTGCATCAGGGTCCAGCTCTGATATGGTATCAGCAGCCACATCAACATCAAGATTCTTCAGAAAGGCCACTCCCTCCTGATGGGGAACCTGGCTCACAAGTTCAGCAATGTCAGCAGGATGAAGCTCTGAGAGCATCTGCCTTGGCACAGTCAATGTAAGGGCAGTGAGCTTTGGCTGTAAAGGCTGGATATAATTCCAGCTTATCAGATTTTGGGGAATCCTAACCTTAAATATGCTCATCAAATCCTCTCCCCTTCTTTCAAAACCGATCCTTCTCAATATCCCCCTTATCCCGACATCAACCGCTGTCAGAAGGGCCTCAGACTCATAGCCCTCAAGCTTTACATCATTGACCCTGACAACCTTTACACCATTGACATCAACGATCTGCTTATCAAGCAGGTCCCTTACAGCCAGGAGATCAGGGGATGTCATATCGTAAGGCCTTAATTCCGAGGACAGGATACGGGCAGTTATGATCCTCTTATTGAAAAGCTCAAGGGATGACCAGTCAATCAAATAGGGCCTCTTTTTTCTCTCGATTATGATCGCACTGACCTTTGGTAGAGGCTCAGCCTTTACAATGATAAGATCCCTGAGCCTTCCAAGATCTTCACCCCTTGGATCAAGTACAGGCTGCCTCAAGACCTCACTTACAAAGAGTTCACCGAATAATGGCATTATAGCCCCCCTATCCTTTCTGCCCTTGAGAGCAGTTCATCTATGGCCTTTTTGCCATCATCACCAAAATCAAAGGAATATCTGTTCACATACAGGTCTATGTGGCTCCCTATAACTGAGTCATCGAGCTCCCTGGCATGTTCCCTTATATAAGGCATGACCTCATCTCTATTCTCCATGGCATAGGATATGCTTTTTCTTATTAATTCCTCTATCTCTTCCATTGTACCTGCAAACTGCCTCTTTATGATGATACAGCCAAGGGGTATCGGGAGGCCTGTCTCCTCCTCCCACCATTGACCAAGGTCTATCACCTTCTGAAGGCCATAGGATGGATATGTGAATCTGGACTCATGGATTATAAGGCCAGCATCAACATATCCTGATCTTACCGCCTCTAATATCTCATGGAAGGGCATAACCACTATATTTTTGCTTAGATCTGTATCAAAAAGCCTGAGAAGGAGATGAGCGGTTGTCATGAGACCTGGTATGGCTATTCGCCCGCCCTTTAGATCCTTCATCTTCATAGTCTGTCTTGCGACTATAAGGGGCCCACAGCCCCTTCCCATGGCACCCCCTGCGTTCAGTAGTATATAGTTGTCCTTAAGATAAAGATAGGCATGGAAGGAGACCTTTGTAATGTCAAACTCACCCTTTAAGGCAAGATTGTTCAACACATCCACATCAAGGAGGGATTCCCTGAAGTTTATCCTCTCTGTAACCTTACCGTGAACAAGGCCATAGAAGATAAAGGTATCATTTGGACAAGGGGAATACCCGAGGGAAAAGGTTCTCCTATTCATGAACTGCGACATAATAAATTATAACATCTCGAGGCCTTGACAAATTAAAGAGGATTATAGTATCGTAACACAAAATAAAAAAGAGTAACACAATGGCACTTATCAGATTCGGCATATCCCTTGAAGATTCCTTGCTTGAGAGGTTTGACAGCCTTATCGATGCAAAGGGCTATCCGAGCAGGAGTGAGGCTATAAGGGACCTTATAAGGGATGCCCTTGTCATGGAGGAATGGAAGGTTGATACATCCGAGGCTGTTGGAACTATAACCATAGTCTATAATCATGAAAAAAGGGAACTAACTGACCTTCTTACAGACCTTCAGCATAAACACTATGACTTGATCATATCCTCCATGCATATCCATCTGGATGAGCATAACTGCCTCGAGGTCATAGTAGTGAGGGGAAAGGCAAGGGACATAAAATCTATTGCAGACAGGCTTATTGCCACAAAGGGGGTGAAGCATGGAAAGCTCCTTCTGACAACAACGGGTAAGGGTATCGAATAATTTTTTATAAATTGTAGCACGAAAAATCTAATAGTAATACAAGGAGGGCAAATGCAATCAAGATTATGGGGATTTATCTTTTCTATTCTTATGGGCACCCTTCTCTTTAATGGAACAGCCTACGGTGCCCATCCCCTGATAACAGATGACACAGGCACTCAGGGTAAGGGAAGGTATCAGCTCGAGCTAAACGGGGAATATGGTTATGACAAGGAAGAAGGCATAAAGACAGAGACCCTCGACATCAAAACGATCCTTTCCCTTGGCCTTATTGATAATCTTGACCTGGTCCTGACCCTTCCCTATCAACGGATCAGGATAAAGGAAGGGGAACAGATTGAAGATTCTAAGGGCGTATCAGATGTCTCTTTTGAGATAAAATGGCGGTTCTATGAAAGGGAAGGGCTTAGCCTTGCCTTAAAACCAGGGTTAACCCTTCCATCAGGGGATGATGATGAGGGGCTCGGCTCTGGAAAGGCCACATACAGCCTTTTCTTGATAACAACCTATGAAGACTCACCCTGGGCATTTCATTTTAATGCTGGTTACATAAGAAACAACAATGCTATCGATGAGAGGAAGGACATATGGCATCTTTCTGTTGCTGGCACCTACAATCTGACAGATGCCTTGAAAATGGTGGGCAATATTGGCGTGGAAAGGAATCCTGATAGGGAGTCGGATAATGACCCTGTCTTTATCCTGGCAGGCCTGATATATTCCCACTCAAAAGACATAGATATAGATGCAGGCATCAAGCTGGGGCTTAATGAGGCTGAGACTGATTACACCATTGCCATGGGCCTGACCTGGAGGTTCTGATGCATATACCTGATGGATACCTTGGACCGATAACATTCAGTAGTCTCTGGGCAGTGATGTTGCCTATCTGGTATCTTGCAGGCAGGGTTATCAGAAAGACCCTTGATATTTCCAGAATCCCCTTACTTGCCCTCGCAGGAGCCTTCAGTTTTGTTATTATGATGTTCAATGTGCCGATCCCTGGAGGGACCACAGGACATGCCACAGGGGCGACCCTGATAGCGATCCTTCTGGGTCCATGGCCAGCCATAATAGCGGTCTCGATAGCCCTCATTATTCAGGCTGTCCTTTTTGGTGATGGGGGCATTACCGCTATCAGTGCGAACTGCTTTAATATGGCCTTTGCAGAGGTAATGATCGGCTATGGTATCTACAGCCTTGCTGGGGGAAGGAAGGGCGGAAAGAGGGAACTTTTTGCAGCAGGCCTTGGTTCCTATACGGGCATCAACATAGCTGCCCTGTTAACAGCAGTAGAATTGGGGATTCAGCCTATTCTGCATACGGGAGCTGATGGCAGGCCTCTTTATAGCCCTTTCCCATTGACAATAACGATCCCAGCGATTATGATTGAACATATAACCCTTTTCGGTTTTGTTGAGGCTGCTGTAACTGTCCTTGTCCTTATGTATATAAGGAAAAGGGGTTTTATATATTCTCTGGAGCAGAGGGGGGAACGATGAAAAAATACAGGAAATTATGGATAGGTATCGGAATTCTCCTTTTGCTTTCACCGATAGGTATCATACTTCCTGAGATATTAAGGGCAGGTGGTGCCTGGGGTGAGTGGGGAATTGAGGAGATAACAGAATGGATGCAGAAGGAAGGTCTGCCAGGGTTTATCCCTGAGGGTCTTAA
>JBBIPQ010000016.1:0-25823 GCA_037442785.1 Nitrospirota bacterium | reverse complement strand
CCTGGTTTAATTCTTTGAAGCCTTATCACCTGTTACAGTCGTTTGCAGTTTATCATAGTGAAAAGGCCAATCAGTTTTCCCAGCAAACATCCTTTGTGATATTCCTCATATAACCCGAAGAAGAAAAATGCTATATTTCAGGCATGAAGAGGATCAATCGTTCAACCATAAGAAGAATAAGATATGTTATTCGACAATCGAGAGTGGTTCAATCCCTGACTTCAGGCGTCCTCCCTCTGTTGAACTCCGGTATCTTCCGCCCTTTCTTCACATCCTTGAACACCCGTAATAACTATATCCTGTCAAATTCCCTTTTAAAATGCTCAAGGGTGGTGTCATCATAGATGCAGAATTCGATAATCTCAAGGCTAGTTTTTGGATTCTCCTGCAGGTATGTTACAGCCTCTCTGACAAGTATCTCAGCGCATCTATCCTTGGGAAAACCAAATATGCCAGAGCTTATGGCCGGTATAGATATACTCTTTAAACCCTTTCCAGAGGCAAGTTTGAGACTGTTTATTAATGCGTTTTTGAGTTTATTGTCCTCATCCCCCTCACCCATCCTCGGACCAACCGCATGGATGACATACTTACAGGGAAGGCTTCCCGCTCCAGTTACTGCTGCATTACCTACCGGGACATAACCGATCCGATTGCTTTCCTCCTGGATGACCTGGCCTCCCTTTCGAACTATTGCGCCAGCCACTCCACCACCATGCTGAAGGTGAGAGTTTGCAGCATTAACAATAGCATCAACCTGTCTCTCGGTTATGTCACCTTTTAAAAGCCTGAGCGTCCTGTTGTTTATGGTCTTCTCTATAATTATCATCTTGCCCTTCCCTTCACCATTTCTCCTTTCACTGAAAATAGAGGTAGAGCATGAACGGAAGAAGTGAATGGGTAAGAAAAAATTTCCTATAACCCATTCACCGCTTCACCGCTACTCCTAAAATAGGCCCTTCACCTTTCCTGTATTAACATCCACATCCACCCTTCTGTATGCTGGATCAGAGGCTGTGCCTGGCATGAGTTTAATTGCACCTGCCACAGGAACAACAAACCCTGCCCCTTTATAGGTAAGTATATCCCTGACATGGAGTTTCCATCCCTTTGGAACACCCTTGAGATTTGGATTATCCGAGAGGCTGAGATGGGTCTTGACCATACATGTACCAAGCTTTGCTATCTCCGGGTCCTCTTCCATCTTCTTTGCCTTTGCAAGTGCATCGGGGGTGTATTCAACCCCATCTGCTCCATAAACCTCCTTGGCTATTAACTCTATCCTCTGCCTTAATGGGGTTGAGAGGTCGTACAGAAATTTAAATTCATTGGGCTCGTTACAGGCATCTATTACAGCATCAGCCAGTTCAAGGGCTCCCTCACCACCATACTGCCAGTGTTTTGAGACTGCCACCCTTGCACCAGCAGCCTCAGCAAGCCTCTTAACAGCCTTTATTTCGGCTTCTGTATCTGTATAGAAGGCGTTTATACACACCACAGGGTTTATCCCGGCCTTCTTGACAGTGTTTATATGATGAACGAGGTTCTCTGTCCCCTTCTCAACCCATTCAACATTCTCATACTTATATTCCTCAGGTATCGGTCTTCCTGGAACCGGAATAGGTGCACCACCGTGACACTTCAGTGCCCTGATCGTGGCAACAATAACTGCTGCATGGGGTTTCAGGCCTGAGAATCTGCACTTCAGGTTCCAGAACTTCTCAAAGCCAATATCAGCCCCAAAACCTGACTCTGTAACATGATACTCTGCAAGTTTCAGCCCTACCCTATCAGCAATTATAGAAGACTGACCAATCGCAATGTTTGCAAATGGACCGGCATGAACAAGGACAGGCTGGCCTTCAATCGTCTGCATAAGATTTGGATTCAGGGCCTCCACCATCCAGGCCGTCATCGCTCCAGCAACCTCGAGGTCCTCTGTTGTTACTGGGTTGCCCTGTTTATCATATGCAACGACTATCCTTCCCATCCTCTCTCTCATGTCCTTCAGATCCGTTGCAACCGAGAGGATTGCCATGACCTCTGATGAGACAGCTATCGCAAAACCTGATCTCATCATGAAACCATCCTCTTTCCCACCTATTCCTATGATTATATCCCTCAGGGCCTGGGCACAGAAGTCCATTATCCATTTCATCTCCACATTCCTTGGATCTATGTTGAGCCTTCTCAGATTTCTCTTAGCAAGTTGCTCATCGCTATAATTGAACTCATGCTGCATCCTTGCTGTAAGGGCAACCATTGCAAGGTTATGGGCATTCATAACTGCATTTATATCGCCTGTAAGACCAAGAGAAAAGGGAGTGAGGGGGATACACTGAGATAGACCTCCACCCGCAGCAGATCCCTTAATGTTCATTGTCGGGCCACCTGATGGCTGTCGTATGGCTGCTATAACCTTTTTGCCACGCTTACCAAGTCCCTGTGTCAAACCTATTGTGGTTGTGGATTTTCCCTCGCCAAGGGGTGTTGGTGTAATAGCGGTTACATCGATGTACTTTGCATCAGGTTTGCCAGAGAGTCTGTTCAAAATCTTCTTGAAGTCCAGCTTTCCTACATAATGTCCATGTGGAAGGAGTTCCTCCTTTTCGAGACCGAGTTCCTCAGCTATCTGATAAACGGTCTTCATCTTCCCTTCAGCTGCTTCGGCAATCTCCCAGTCAGCATGTTTCGTTGGATCAAGTGGCATATCTTCCTCCTTTTTTATAGTTTTACCCTGTCTGAAACGGCCAGGGTATAGAACTACTTTTCTATCCGAACTGCAGAGACCTTGAATTCTGGCGTTTTCACAAATCTATCAAGGGCCCTGTCATTAGTCAATATATTTGCAGCAGCCTCCCTGTAATGCATGGGAATAAATACCACTCCCCTTGAGACCCTCTTTGTAACCTTTGCCATTATCCTTATACTTCCACGCCTCGAAATGACATTTATTGTGTCACCCTCTTTGATCCCCAGTTCCTTTGCGTCAGAGGGGTTTATCTCAACATAGGGCTTACCCGCATGCATCTCTATCTGTTCAACCCTTCTTGTCATTGAGCCAGCATGATACTGGAACAGATTTCTTCCAGTCGTTAAAACAAAGGGATACTTCTGATCCACTAACTCAGCTGGAGGGGTATAAGTTACAGGGGTGAAATGCACCTTCCCCCTTGGAAAACCTGCCTTGTAGAGGTATTCTGTCCCTGGATGATCCCGAGTTGGACAGGGCCACTGAATCCCGCCTTTGTCAAGCCTCGAATAGGTTATCCCGGCAAGGGCAGGCCAGAGTCTTCCGAATTCCTCAAGTACCTCCTCAGGAGAATTATAATCCATGCTGTAACCAAGCCTCTTAGATAATTCCATGATTATCTCATAATCAGGCCTTGCCTCTCCAGGCGGTTCAATCGCCTTTCTTATCCTCTGCACCTTTCTCTCCGTGTTTGTGAATGTCCCATCCTTTTCTGCAAAGCATGTGGCTGGTAGGATAACATCAGCAAGCGACGCAGTCTCTGTAAGGAATATATCCTGAACAACAAGAAATTCGAGATTGAGTAGTGCCTTGATTGTATGATTGACATTAGGGTCTGTGATCACAGGATTTTCACCCATAATATACATGGCCTTTATCCTTTTCTCAAGGGCAGCTGGTATCATCTCAGTAGATTTAAGCCCTGGCTCAGGCGATAGCCTTACACCCCAGGCCTCCTCAAACTTGTGTCTCACCTCAGGGAGGTCAACCCTCTGGTAGCCAGGATATACATTAGGCAATGCCCCAGCGTCAGAAGCCCCTTGAACATTGTTCTGACCCCTCAGGGGATTTATACCAGCATGTCTTCTTCCGATGTTACCTGTAAGGAGGGCAAGGTTTGCTATAGCATTGACATTGTCAGTGCCAACAGTGTGCTGGGTAATACCCATCGTATAGAATATACCAGCCTTCCTTGATCCTCCATAAAGCCTTGCTGCCCTTATTATATCCTCCTTTGGTACCCCTGTAATGGCCTCAGCATATTCAGGGGTATAGTCATCCAAGGTAGTCTTCCATTCATCAAAGTTTTCTGTCCTCTCCTCAATAAACTCCCTATCATAGAGGCCTTCCCTGAGTATCACATGGGCCATCCCATTCAAAAGGGCAACATCGGTGCCTGGTTTGATGTTCAAGAAGATCTCGGAAAATTTGACCATGGGGACCCTTCTCGGGTCTGCCACTATTATCTTTGCACCCTTTCTGTAGGCCTTAATCATCTTGTTTGCAATAACCGGATGGGTCTCCTTTGTATTTGAGCCTATGATGAATATAATCTCCATCCCCTCAATCTCATTAATTGAGTTTGTCATCGCCCCTGATCCGAATATTGTTGCCAGACTGGCAACGGTTGGGGCGTGTCAGAGACGGGCGCAATGGTCAACATTATTCGTACCTATGACCGCCCTCATGAATTTCTGGAATATATAATTCTCTTCATTTGTGCATCTTGCCGAGGATAAGCCTCCAATTGAATCAGGACCGTTGGCTTCCTTGACCTCTCTAAGCCTCGATGCCACCAGATCAAAAGCCTCTTCCCAGGTGGCCTCCCTGAAGTACTGTCCTGCCTTTTCAACATCAAACACTTCCTTAGGACCCGTTCTTATAAGTGGTTTCGTTAGGCGATCAGGGCTGTTTACAAATTTATATCCGAATCTTCCCTTAACACACAGCCATCCCTCATTCCATGTATCCTCCCTTGAGGAGACCCTCACTATCTCATTCCTTCTCACATGGAGGGTAATGTTACAGCCCGTGCCACAGTAAGTACAGACTGTTTCAACCTCTCTCACATCCTTCTGTCTTCCCTTAAATGCCCACTGTTTCCCTGTGAGGGCCCCTGTTGGACACACTGAAACGCACTGCCCGCAGAACTCGCAATCAAGGTCCTTTTCAAACGGCGTGCTAATCTTTGAGAAGAAACCCCTGTAGCCAAAATCAATGGCACCCACTCCCTGAACCTCATCGCAGACCTTCACGCACCTTCCACAGAGAATACATTTTTCAAGGTCCCTCTCAATAAAGGGATTACCATCCCTTTTTGTGTATCTTCTCCTCTCACCCTCAAACCTGTTTTCCCTCAAACCGTAAAAATAGGCAAGTTCCTGTAATGTGCAATCCCCAGCCTTTTCGCAGACCATACAATCATTGGGATGGTCTGAAAGGATCAGTTCAAGGACGGTTTTTCTTAAGTCTTCAATCAAAGGTGTTGAAGTAAATACCTCCATGCCATCACTGACAGGGGTTGTACAGGATGTTACAGGTCTCGGGATACCCTTGATCTCCACAAGACAGAGCCGGCATCCTCCAAAGGGTGTAAGCTTAGGGTGATGGCAGAGTGTAGGGATAGGAATATCAAGCATCCTTGCAGCATCGAGGACTGTTGTGCCTTCCGGCACATCAATGCTCTTGTGGTCTATCTTTACCTTTGGCATACCCTCTCCTTTAATCCTTCCTTACAGCATCAAATTTACATACATCATAACAGGCCCCGCACTTAATGCATAACTCAGGATTTATCCTGTGGGGCTTCTTCTTTTCACCTGTTATAGCACCGGCTGGACATGCCCTTAAACAGGCACCACAGCCTTTGCAGAATTCCTCTATAATGTAGAAGGTCAATAGGTCCTTACAAACCTTTGCAGGGCATTTCTTATCCCTTATATGGGCCTCATACTCATCCCGAAAGAATTTGATCGTGCTCAGCACCGGATTTGGTGCTGTCTGACCGAGACCACAGAGGGATGCAAGTTTTACATCATTGCTCAACTTCTCAAGTAACTCTATGTCACCTTCCCTACCCCGTCCTTTTGTTATCCTGTCAAGGATCTCAAGGAGTCTCTTTGTACCTATTCTGCAAGGAACGCACTTACCACAGGACTCAGCCTGGGTGAATTCAAGAAAGAACTTTGCTATATTGACCATACAGTCAGTCTCATCTAAGACAACCATCCCTCCTGAACCGATTATTGAACCAACCTTTGCAAGGGATTCATAATCAACAGGTGTGTCAAGTAAGGATGCCGGGATACAGCCCCCTGATGGACCACCTGTCTGGACAGCCTTAAATTTCTTATCTCCTACTATGCCGCCACCTATGTCGTATATGATCTCGCCAAGCCTTATACCCATGGGAACCTCAATAAGTCCTGTATTTTTAACCTTACCCGTTAAGGCAAAGACCTTTGTTCCCCTTGATTTCTCCGTTCCCACAGAGGCATACCAGGCAGCACCGTTTCTTATTATATAAGGTATATTTGAAAGGGTTTCCACATTGTTAATCACTGTTGGTTTGCCCCATAGGCCGCTCTGAACTGGGAAGGGTGGCTTTGCCCTTGGCATTCCTCTCTGACCTTCAATAGATGCAATGAGAGCAGTCTCCTCTCCGCAGACAAAGGCTCCAGCACCAAGCTTTATCTTTATATCGAAATCAAAGTCATAACCCATTATCCTCTTGCCAAGGTATCCTCTTTCCCTTGCCTGGGATATAGCAAGTTTTAGTCTCTCTACTGCATGGGGATATTCTGCCCTGATATAGACATAACCTTCCCTTGATCCGACCGCATAACCCGCAATGAGCATACCCTCTATAACAGAATGGGGGTTACCCTCAATGATTGACCTGTCCATGAATGCTCCAGGGTCACCTTCATCAGCATTACAGATTATGTATTTTGTATCACCTGGTTGCCTGCGTCCAGCCTCCCACTTAACACCTGTGGGAAACCCTGCCCCGCCTCTGCCACGAAGCCCCGATGCCTTAATCTCTTCTATAACAGCCTCAGGTGTCATCTCTGAGAGGACCTTCTTTATCCCTGAATACCCCCCCACATCTATATAGGCCTGTATATCCTCAGGGTCGATGGTACCACAGTCCTTAAGGAGTATCTTTACCTGTTTTTCGTGAAAGGCATAGTAGGAGTCATCTATCAACCACTCCTCAACGGGCTTACCATTTATGATATGATCAACCACTATCCTCTTTGCCATCTCTGGCTTTATTGACTGATAGGTGACACTTTTGCCCCTGTCAACCACATCAACAAGGACATCCCTTGCGCAAAAACCCCTGCAGCCCACCTTTTGGTAATGACATGTGAAGTCGAGTTCTACATCCACACAGAACTCATTAATAGCCTTCTTAAAGGCCTCGATGACCTCTTTTCCGCCCGCAGCGAGTCCACCTGTGCCTATACAGACCCTTACAATAACCTTCCTGAGATTCTCTTCCCCCACATTACTCCTCTTTAACAAGTTTTTTTATGAGCCTTGATGTACTCTCAACGGTCATCTCTGAATGGACCTTATTGTTCACTATTACCACAGGTGCCAGACTGCATGCACCTACGCATCTCACAACCTCCAGTGTAAATCTCCTATCAGGTGTTGTCTCATCAAATGAGGAGAGGCCAAGATCTTTCTGTAGTCTCTCCGCTATCTTAGTACCCCCCTTAACATGACAGGCAGTACCGCAACACACTGAGATTATATTTTTTCCTCTCGGTTTAAGATGAAATTGGGCGTAAAAGGTGGCTACACCATAGAACTTACTTGGCGGAAGATCGAGTCTCTCAGAGAACCAATAGACAGCCTCTTCAGGAATATACCCGAACTCTGCCTGAATATCCTGAAGAAGGGATATGATATTTCCATCCCCTTTCTCGTATTTATCGAGAATACGGTAAAATCTCTCCTCCAAGGCTCCTCCATCAATAATTTACTAAGACCCTCAAGAACCTCTCATTCATTAGCCTAATATTTCTGCTCAGTATGAGCACCAGTTTTTTAAGGATCTTGCTGGCAAGCAAAAGGTCTTCCTCTTCTATCCTCCTGAATTCTTCTATTGATAGCAAAAAGACTGTAGCATTCTCTTTTGCCTCTGCCCTTGCCTCGTGTCTTCTATTTTCAATTATGGACAGTTCTCCGCAAAAATTTCCTGATCCAAAATGGGCAAGGGTCTGCCTCCATCCATCAGGGGTTGCCTTTGTGACCTCTATCTTCCCAGAGTGGACAAGGTATATGCCCTTTGCCTCATCACCCTCACTGAAAAGGACTTCACCCTTCTTAAAATTCATTATCTGAAGCCTTCTGGAGATCTTTTCCAACGATTCTTCATCGAGGTCCTCGAAAAGGACCTGTCCCTTTAAATCCTCAATGCCCACCATTTTACCCTCCAGGATCTTATAGTCCCACGGTTACCAACCTTTCTGTCTCCTTAAGCCACAAAAGTCTTGAACCATTTATAACAGAGCTATTTAAGGACTCTATTATATCAAAAGTAGATATATCAAATCCCTCTTCCCTCAAGAATAAATTGAAGGTGACCTTTTTTGGTATCTTAGCCAGTTTCTTAACCTCTGTCTCCTTGACCTCCTTTATCTTAACCCCCGTCAACCTGGCAAGTCTCGAGAATATCTCCCTGTGCGCCAGGGATTCACCTGCTGGCTCAATGGCCTTACAGAGGACCTTTATCCTTCCCAGGTAATCAATCATCGTGCCCGATACCTCTAAGTACGTTGCAGAGGGCAATACAAGGTCAGCCTTCTTTGCCAGTTCTGTGAGATGAGAATGTTGAACAATCAGAAATTCAGTATCAGGTCTATCATTCAAAGGAACCTCTCCAATCACATACAACAATTCGGTCTTACCTGATACCATATCCTTATATGTCTTTGCCCCTGGCAAAAGCCCCATGAGAAGGACACCCTTTGCATTGCTCTCAATCGGAACAGATACTGCAGAACCCTTAATCAATGTCAGGTTTGCTGAGGCCTTATACATCGCCGGAGATGAGATAATCACAGGATTTTTCGCATCTGCATAAAGAGAGGTAGCCTTCTCAATATCATCGGTAACCTCCGAGTCAGAGACAGCATTAATGAGCTTTTTATCAGCAGACAGCCCCTTATTTATAAGGGCATTTGCAAAGGATGAAAGGATCTCTGCCTCATTCCCCACAAGATTGACCGCTGCTACAGAGGATATATCAGGGGATTCAGAATTGATAGTGACGAGCCTTGCTCCGAGATTAATGCGCTTCCTGATTATCGCATCAAGGGCCGGCAGAATCCTCTTCCACTGGGAAGGATTCAAATCCACAAGGACAAAAAGGTCTGCAGAATCCAGATCAACGCCTCCTGAGATAAGATTTCCAGGATTTCCATAAAGGCTGACGGTTGTATCAATATTATCTGTCCTCACCACCTCACTCACAAACCTCTTCAGGGTCAGGGCATCCTCATTGAGCAGCCCCCCTGTTGCGATAAAGCATGACCTCTCACCAGCCCTTTTCAGATGTTCAGCAGCTATCATTAATGCATCATCCCAGGTTGTCTCTACAAGCTCTCCGTTGACCCGCTTCATTGGTACGGTCACCCTCGTGTCTGCCTCAATACAGTCAAAGCCAAACCTGCCGTAGGCACATATATATCTCTCAGCAGAGCCATCCATTGCCCCTGCATTTATCTTGATTATCCTT
This sequence comes from Nitrospirota bacterium, assembly GCA_037442785.1. Classification (GTDB taxonomy): domain Bacteria; phylum Nitrospirota; class Thermodesulfovibrionia; order Thermodesulfovibrionales; family UBA9159; genus JBBIPQ01. Next base: position 16,317 of record JBBIPQ010000016.1, on the reverse strand, counting down.
CCTTCCTTTGTGCTGACCGTAATATCACAACCATTACCACAGAGTAAACATACGGAATTAACCTTATCATAATCCCACTCCCTTCCCTTTCTCCATCTGTCAGCCTCGAGTATTGCATTAACGGGGCAAACATCAATACAGCTTCCGCAAAAGGTGCATCCTGACTCCTGCAACGGTTTATCATTTGCGGTCGTTACCTTTGAGCCAACACCCCTTCCCATAAAATCAAGGACATTTGTCCCCTGAGACTTGCATATCCTTACGCACCTTCCACAGAGGATGCAGTAGTCAGGGTCCCTTTTAATGAAGGGGTTCCCCTCCTCAGGGGAGAAACCAAACTTCTTCCTTGTGAAGCTGGACTCCTTTATCTCAAAGTCATAGGCATACTTCTGGAGATTGCAAACACCCGCCTTTGTACAGGTCATACAGTCAAGGGGATGCATCGAAAGGATGAGGTCTATCACAAATCTCCTGATCTCCTCGACCTTCTCTGTCTTTGTATTAACCACCATCCCATCCTTGACCTTTGTGGTACAGGCAATAACCGGGGTCTTCATACCCTCTATCTCGACAAGACACATCCTGCATGCACCTATGCCCTTCATGCCCTTTAGATAACAGAGGTTGGGTATATGTATGCCTGCAAGCTCAGCAGCATCTATAAGATTCATCCCCTCTTTAGCCCTGACATCCTTACCGTCTATTCTAAGATTAACTATTTCTGCCATTTATGCCTCCTCTTAACGGGGTCCCCAGAAGATCAGAGAATTCTTTGGGATACCCCTTTGAATTTTCTATACTTTCACCTTTTCTCGATCCTTAATATCATCATTCGGGGTCCCCAAAAAATCAGAGATTTTTTGGGGTGTCCTGATTATAATAGCCTTTGTAGGACAGACAGGAACACAATCTCCACATTTTACACATCTCAGCTGTCTTATCTCAAAGGGTAGATAGCCGCTCATATAAGGTTTCCTCTTCTCACCATGAATAGCGCCGTATTTACACACATCCTTACAAAGACCGCACAAGATGCACTGTTCGGGTATGATTACATATTCAATGAATGCCTTGCATTCCTGATCCGGACATCTGCCATTGATATGCTCCTCAAAGGCGCCCTTTTCCATCCACTCTAAGATAAACCTTGCTGTGTCCTTCCCCTTCTTACACATGGAGCCCTCGAGCATATCCCTTGCGATCCTACTTATAGCAATAAGGTCTGCTTCCTTCCCCCTGCCCTCAACAATATTCTCTATCCTTATCCTTGCCTCGTAACTGCCAAGACTGCAGGGTAAACACCTTCCACACATAGGCCCTGCAAGAAATTCCTTTATATAATAGAGAGACCTCTGCACAGGGCACCTTATCTCCTCAGCAAGCTTTTTGATATCCTCAACCTTTAATTCCTTTACCTCTGTCATATCATAACCTCAAAATTAATAGATATCCTCAGCCATGTAGATGACCTCAGGCAGCAGATACGATACAAGATCCCTGTAAGAGACCATACCTACAACCTTCTCGTCCTCTGTGACCGGCAGATGCCTTATCTTTTTCTCAGACATAAGATGAACAGCCACACTTATGTCTGTTGAGGCATCAAGTGTCAGTGGCTTTGGTGTCATAACATTCTGCATCTTTTCCTCATTCATGGGCACCTTCCTTGCTATGCAGTGCATTAGATCCCTCTCTGTAAAGATACCGGCAAGTTTTTCATCCTTATCCAGGACGAGTATAGAGCCAACATTATTCGTATCCATTATTGATATGGCATCAGAGACGATGCAGTCAATCTTGCATGTGACCATCTTTGATGGCTTTGTGGCAAGTAAATCCTTCAATGTCATCTTTGCTCTCCTTTCGAGGATCTCTATCCTCTCTGTAGGTATCCTGAATTGTTCCTCAAGCTTTATTATACTTCTTTTCCTTATCTTAACTGCACCAATCGGACATGCATAATAACAAGCCTTACACTGCTTACAATAATCCCGGTCAATAATATATCTATCCCTCGTTTCGATCACAGCTCCGTATGCACAGGCCTGCTTGCAGAGACCGCATCTGAAACATTCAGCCTGATTGATTACAAAGACACCAGTACCCTTACATACATTTGCCCTGCAGTAATTATCGTAAATATGCTCCTCATACTCTTCCCTGAAATATTTTATGGTGCTCAGGACAGGATTTGGAGCACTCTGACCAAGACCGCATAACGAGCCCTTCTGAACAAGCTTGCCAAGCTCAATAAGCCTCTCTATATCCCCGTGCTCGCCCTTTCCATTCGTAATCCTCTCTAAGATCTGTAGCATCTGGTATGTCCCGATTCTGCAAGGGGGACATTTTCCGCAGGATTCAGACTGGCAGAAAGACAGGAAGTACCTTGCCACATCAACCATGCATGTATCCTCATCCATGACAACCATACCGCCAGAGCCCATCATGGAGCCAACGGATGTAAGGGAGTCAAAATCAACCTTCATGTCCAGATATTTTTCAGGGATACATCCACCTGAGGGACCACCGGTCTGAACAGCCTTGAACCTCTTCCCACCCATGATGCCACCGCCAATATCAAAGATAATCTCCCTCAGGGTTATACCCATGGGAACCTCAACGAGGCCTGTATTAACGACCTTTCCTGTCAGTGCAAAGACCTTTGTGCCAGGAGATGTCTCTGTGCCAATACTTCTGAACCACTCGGCACCATTCTCGATTATGGGAGGCACACATGCATAGGTCTCTATATTATTCAGGTTTGATGGATAACCCCATAAACCTCCTCCTGGCTCAGAAAGCCTTGGAGGCCTTGGACGTGGGAAACCCCTTTCACCCTCAATTGAGGCAACAAGGGCTGTGGATTCTCCACAGACAAAGGCACCAGCCCCCTCCCTCACATCAAGATAAAAGTTAAAATCTGTACCAAGTATATTTCTGCCAAGAAGACCGAGTTCTTCTGCCTGCCTTATGGCTATCCTTAGATTCTTAACAGCCAGGGGGTATTCATGTCTGACATATATAAATCCGTATTCTGCTCCAATAGCATAGGCACAGAGGAGCATTCCCTCAAAGAGACTATGAGGATCGCCCTCCATGATCGACCTATCCATGAAGGCACCAGGGTCACCTTCGTCGCCATTTGCTATAACAAACTTTACCTTTCCTGGGGCTGACTTAGTATGTTTCCATTTCTTGCCTGCCGGGAACCCCGCCCCTCCCCTTCCTCTAAGGATCGCCTTATCAACCCCTTCCAGGACATCATCGGGTGTCATTGATGAAAGTGCCTTTTCAAGTGCCCTGTATCCGCCGACAGCAATATAATGGTAGATGTTTGTCGGGTCTATCCTTCCGTTGTTTCTGAGGGCTATCCTCAACTGTTTCTTATAGAAAGGGACATGGAGCATCTCTGGAATAGGTTCAGATGTTATGTCCTCCCTGAAGAGGGCCTGCCTAAAGGGCATATTACCAAGAAAGGTATAGTTTATAAGGGATGTAGCCTGTTCTGGTTTCACCCTCTGGTAGAATATATTAACTGGCTCAACATTCATTACAGGTCCTTTCTGACACATCCCCTGGCAGCCTGTCTTAACGATCTCTATCGGAACACCCTTTTTTGCTGCATAATCCTCCATCCCCTTTATGACCTTAAAGGCACCTGAGGCAGTGCATGCCGTGCCGCAACAGACCCTTGCTTTATAACGATCGGGCAGAAATGTCTCTGCAGAAAGCCTTTCCCTCAGTCTTCTCAAATCACCTATGCTATTGAGCCTCTCCATAACACCTCCAGACAAGACCAAACCTTTTTATTCAGACCTTGCCGCATCTATAATATCATTGACCTTTTTTGAATCCACTGCCCCTATAACCTCCTCATTTACTGTAACCACAGGAGCCAGTCCACAGCAACCAACACAGCCCACTGTCTCAAGGGTTACCGAGAAATCAGGAGCTGTCTCCCCACTCTTTATGCCAAAGCTCTCCTCAAGAGTCTCGAGAACCTTTCCAGCTCCCCTGACATGACAAGCTGTTCCCATACAGACGCACACCACATTCCTTCCCCTTGGCTTAAAATAGAAGTGCTTGTAAAAGGAAGCAGTGCTGTATATGTCGGATAAGGATATATTTAGCTCTCCTGAGAGTTCTTTAAGTCTATCTTCGGGAAGATAATTATACTCCTTCTGGATTTGCTGAAGTGCGTGAATTAGTAGACCTCTCCGTTTCTGATCCTCTGTTATGACCTCGCCAATTTTTTTGTAATATTCACCCAATCCCTCTTTGAGTATCTTCATCCATGCCTCCTGAGATATAAGTTTTTAAATTTACCACAAACAAAATCCAAAAGCAACTGATTGTATAAGAGTATTTGTATTTTTAATCTCTTCCCAATCAACAATAGTAACAAATTGTTACCAATGGTAACAAGAAGAATTTATAAGACCCACCTTATTCTAACAATTTTTATAGAAAGATATTAATATATCCTTGTAACAGTAATAAATAGAACGCTATTGCCCTGTTACTGTAAGTCTGGTATCATTGAACTATGATATCTGTTGAAACCTATAAGGGAATCAGTGTAATAGAGCATGATGTGGAGATCGTAGAGAGAAAGGGGACAGGACATCCTGACTACATCTGCGACTCCATCATGGAGGCCATCTCAATTGCCCTGAGCAAGGAATACAGAAGGGTATTCGGCACCATCCTCCACCATAACATAGATAAGGGTCTCCTGGCTGCTGGGAGGGTAATTAAGGAATTTGGTGGCGGAAGGATAATAAAACCAATGGAACTCACGATAGGGGATAGGGCAACCTTTGTGGTTGATTCCAGAAAAGTGCCGGTAAAGGATATAGCCATTGAATCAGCAAAAGACTGGATAAGAAAAAACCTCAGATTCATTGATCCTGAACGGGACATAAGATTCAGGGTGGTTCTGGCACCTGGCTCTGCTGAACTCATTGATATCTTCAAGAGGCCTGGAGCGGTCAGACCTGCCAATGATACATCAGCGGCAGTAGGATACTTTCCTTTGAGTCCCACAGAGAAGGTGGTACTTGAGATGGAAAGGTTTCTGAACTCAAAAAGATTCAAGAGTAAACATCCGGATACAGGGGAAGATATAAAGGTCATGGGCCTTAGAAGAAAGAATGAACTCAATCTAACAGTAGCAATGCCATTTATATGTAACTACATAAAATCAGAAAGGGATTATTTTGTAAGGAAGGAAATGGTTAAAAGTGATATGATTCGGTTTCTAAGAAGATTCGATGGATTCAGCAATATAAATGTTCATTTCAATACCCTTGACGAAAGGGGCAGAGGTCTCAGCGGCATATACCTGACCCTTACGGGGACATCCGCAGAGGATGCTGACTCAGGACAGGTAGGTAGGGGCAACCGGGTCAATGGCCTCATCTCAATGAACAGGCCCATGGGCACAGAGGCTGCTGCCGGGAAGAATCCTGTAAGCCATGTTGGAAAGATCTATAATATCCTTTCCCATCATATGGCAAAGAGGATCTATAGCGAGATAGAGGGGCTTAAAGAGGTCTATGTCCTTTTGCTGAGTATGATCGGAACACCAATTAATAAACCACAGATGGCCTCTGCCCAGGTTCTTACAGATGGTAAGACAAGGATTAAGGATATATCAAAAAAGATCAGGGATATTATCGAAGAGGAACTGACGAACATAAACAGATTCTGCGATGATTTAAGCAAGGGTAAATATAAGGTCTGTTGAATGCAGATTGAGGATCTAAAATCCTATAGCATAATCAAAAAGATCACGGAGATTGACAGCTCTGCCTTTATTGTTGGTGGTTATGTCAGGGATCTCTTGAAAGGACAGGAATCGATGGATATTGATATAGTGACAGGTAGCGATATAGAGAAACTGGCCACATCAATAGCAAAGGATATGACAGCAACTCTGGTAGCCTTTAAAAAGGCGGGTATAATAAGGGTTGTTTCAGATAGCATTACCTTAGATTTCTCAGAGATTCAGGGTTCTATTTATGAAGACCTCTCAAAAAGGGACTTTACGATGAATGCAATCGCATGGTCGCCTTCTGAAGGGATTGTAGATCCCTGTGGAGGAGTCGATGATATAAAGAAGGGAATTATCAGGGCAATCTCTGAGGAGAACCTGAAAAGTGATCCCTTGAGGCTCCTCAGGGCATATCGTTTTATTGCTGAAGAAGGATTCAAGATAGACGCTGAGACAAGAAGAATGATCAGGAGATTAAGAAAAAGGATAAGGATCACTGCCAGTGAGAGGATAACCTCTGAACTCTTCAGGATACTCAATTCATGGAATTACTCAAGGGCATTAAAAGAGGCCTTTGCTGACGGTCTCCTGGGAGAGATCCTTTCTATTGACAGAGATAGATTACTCGATAATATCAAATCCCTTTCAAAGATGGAACGTTTCATTGAATCCGTAAAAGACAGCCTTGATTTAGCCCTTGACAATGTATACTCTCAGGGTCTCACATACAGGGGTTTACTGAGGCTTGAGAGACTCCTGATGGATTCAAGGTTTGATAGAAATAGACTCACCCTGAGCAGATCCATATGGAAGAGGCTAAGGGCACTTACAGCAGCCTTCAGGATTTACAAAAAGAAAAGGGATTCAATAAACAGCAAGACACTCTTTGAGATCTTTTATGAATTGAAGGAAGCATCAATAGACTTCTCTATCCTTACAAACAAAAAGAGGATATTCCTTGATGCCTGTAGATTCCTCCGCATGAAGGACATCATACCTGGTGATAAGATAGCTGAACTCACAGGTCTCAAGGCCGAAGATATTGGAAAACTACTGAAGAAACTCCGTTTCCTTCAGTTTGCAGGAGCGGGCACCCCAAAAAATCTTTGATTTTTTGGGGACCCCAGAAAGGAGGTTTTCTATGGCACATCCAAAGGTTCTTGCCTTTGTCCTTGCTGGAGGTAAAGGCGAAAGATTGTTCCCCCTTACAGCCTTCCGTTCCAAGCCCTCTGTCCCTTTTGGTGGCAGATACAGGATCGTTGACTTTGTCCTCAGTAATCTCGTCAACTCCCATATCTATTCAATCTATCTCCTGGTTCAATACAAATCTCAGTCCCTCATTGAACATGTAAGACAGCACTGGGTATTGTCTCCTGTCATAAGGGAACATTTTGTCACGGTCGTCCCGCCCCAAATGAGGATGGGTCCAGAGTGGTTTCAGGGGACTGCTGATGCAGTCTTCCAGAACATCAACCTCATAAGGCAACATAACCCTGAACTGGTTGTTGTCTTTGGTGCAGACCATATCTACAGGATGGACATAAGACAGATGATCGACTTTCACCTTGAAAAGGATGCCTTTGTAACCGTTGCGGCAAGACCAGTGCCCATAGAACAGGCATCATCCTTTGGTGTCATTCAGACGGACAGCGAAAGAAGGATCACCGGATTCCAGGAAAAGCCCAAAAAGCCGACCCCCATGCCTGATGATCCTACCCGAGCCTATGTATCTATGGGCAATTACATATTCAGAAGGGATGTGCTTCTTGAGGCGCTTGCAAGGGCGGAGAGAAAAAAACAGCACGATTTTGGAGCCCATGTAATCCCTGACCTTGTTGACTCTGGTAAGGTCTTTGCGTATGACTTTGCAACAAATATTATACCAGGCACACAGCCCTTTGAGGAGAAGGGTTACTGGAGGGATGTTGGCACAATAGCATCATATTTCGATGCCCATATGGATATGCTCGGTAAGGAGCCAGCCTTTGAACCAGACAACTCACTATGGCCGATAAGACCCTCAAACTATGAGGGGCCAGCCACAAAGATAATCAGGGGAGATATAAGAAACAGCATTATAGCAGAAGGGGTCACCATCCATAAGGCAAAGATAGTCAACTCTATAATCAGAAGCGGGGTATTGATTGAGGATGGAGTGGTCATAGAGAATTCGATCATAATGGACAATGCCATCCTGAGAAAGGGATGCAGACTAAAAAGGGTCATCGTAGATAAGTTGAATATAATAAACGAGGGTGAGGAGATAGGCCTTGACCCAGAAAAGGACAGATTCAGGTGCCACATAGACCCTTCAGGCATTGCAATACTTCCAAGGGGCGGGAGAAAGAGGGCACCCAAAAAAATCAAAGATTTTTTGGGGGACCCTGGTGAGGTAGGGCAATGACCGAAGGGATAATAGATATAGTTGCTGTTGAAAAGGAGATTCAGAGAGGGATCGAAAGAGAAAAAAAGAAAGCAGACGAATTAATCGCAGAGGCAAAGAGAAGGGCTGAAGAGAATATAATAAGGGTTGAAGAAGAGCTAAAAAGGATGTACGAAGAAAGGCTATCTGCCTTCGATAAAGCCATTAGAGAGGATGCATCAGAGATCATTGAGAGGGCGAGACGATGCAGTGAAAGGATAAACACTCTGAATGATGAAGAATTAGGGAGGGTTATTATAAGATTTATCAGAAGGATTATCCCTGATCATGCACTCAGAGATAAGCAATGATCGTAAGGATGTCAAAGGTCGAGATTATGGGGCCAAAGCCCCTGATAGGGGATGTGCTGGCCATTATCAGGGAGTTCGGAATATTGCATCCTGAACCAGAAGCAATAGGCTTTATAGAAGCACCTGAAGATAGATATCTCAGGTCCTTTCTCCTCGAGGAAAAGGCACTATCTGAAAGGCTTTTCCTTGAGGACCTCTTGAGGAAGATCAATGATCTGTTCTCCATGATTCCAGAGAAGACCCTGCGGATCAGCTATCTGGATCCCTCAAAGATACTGGATACCATCGCGAGATTACTTCAGGAACATTCTGATTATTGTAAAAACATCTGCAAGGAACTCAACGGCATAGAGAGAGAATTAAATGAACTCAGAAGATACCTCCCCTTTATAGATGCGGTTGATAAACTTACAGCCGGGATAGAGGATCTAACCAACCTGGAGATTACAGGGTTTGTCATCAAAGACAGGGAAAGGATTGATCAGATTGAAGGGCTGATCCATAGAATTCTTGCAGGGAGGTATATATTTACCCATACTGTTGCCTCTGATGGAACGATCGTTGCTGTTCTTGCAACGGTCAGCAATGAGACCAAGCTGATCAGGGAGGCGCTTATTAGGGAGCAAATACCAGAGATGGGGCTACCAGTCCTTGAGGGCCTGTCCATGAAGGACAGGATTCTTTTTCTTAGAAAGAGGATAGATGCATTAAGCACAAAGGAGGCCGAGTTAAGAAGAAGGCTTGAGAGATTCTCCTTGCAGTGGAGACCAATATATGAGAGAGTGAGAGGATGGATAGAGGAGAGGCTCTCCATCTTGAAGGCAACAAGCCTTGTATTTGAGACAAGGATGTGCTTTTTTATCTATGGCTGGATCCCTTCCGATGAGATCAGCAAGCTCAGAGGAGAATTTGAGAAGAGGTTCAAGGGAAAGGTCATAATAAATGAAAAGGAGATAAGAGCAGAGGATCTTGACAGGGTGCCTGTGATGCTCAAGAATCCACCATATTTTAAACCCTTTGAAATATTCACAAGACTCCTGCCCCTTCCTTCCTATACATCCTATGACCCCACCGTTTTCATAGGCATATTCTTTCCCATCTTTTTTGGGATGATCCTTGGTGATGCTGGTTATGGCATCCTGCTCATCTTGGTCTCTCTCTACTTGGCTAAAAGATTCAGAAAAAGGAGATATGTCGAGGATGTCTCAAAGATCCTCCTTATATCATCAGTTTACTCGGTCTTCTTCGGCATACTTTACGGAGAATTCTTTGGTGAAATCGGCAGCATTCTTGGCATCAAACCCGTGTGTATCGAGAGGAGATCTGCCATAATCCCGATGTTGCTGTTTGCACTAACAGTGGGGATATTCCATGTATTCCTCGGTCTCTTCCTTGGTCTCACAACGGCCCTGAAAAAAAGGGCAAAGAGGGAGTTCCTTTACAGGCTATTGAATATACTAACCATATTTTCTATCCTGATCCTTGTTGCAGCCCTATCTGGCCTTTTCCCTGAACTTTTAACAAGGCCTGTGATCGTAGCTATACTTGTACTGACACCTCTTCTGCTCTTTAGTGGTGGCATCATTGCCCCCCTTGAGGTCTTGAGGTCAATCGGTAATATCATCTCCTATGCAAGGATAATGGCCATTGGTCTGACATCGGTCCTCCTGGCCTTTGTCGCCAATAGAATAGGGGGATTGACAGGTAACGTCATTATGGGCATCCTTGTGGCTTCTCTACTTCATATACTCAACATAATCATCGGCATATTCTCACCAACCATACATTCTTTAAGGCTCCATTATGTAGAATTCCTTACGAAATTTATCGAACCGGGAGGGAGGCGATATGAACCCCTTTCCTCAAGGAGATAGAAAGGAGGAAGAGATATGGAAAAGGTCCTGATAGCCTTTGCAGCAGCCCTCGCAATAGGACTGACTGCCATTGCAACAGCTTGGGCACAGTCAAGAATCGGTTCTGCTGGAGCTGGGGCCCTTGCAGAAAAACCTGACCTGAGTGGCACTGTTATAATACTTGTTGCAATACCAGAGACAATGGTCATCCTTGGCTTCGTTGTAGCAACGATGATCCTTCTCATAAAATAGTCAATGGGATATAAGGAACTTATAGAGGCCCTGAAAGAAGATGGAGAAAGGCAGATAGAACATATCCGGGCAGAGGCTCAGGAAAAGGTAAATGCAATAATGAAAGAGACAGAGTCAAAGATCAAGGACATGGGCAAGGCATATGAAGTAAGACTTACTGCTGAGATAGAGAAAAGGAGGGGATCAATTCTCAAGGAGGCAGAAAAGGAGGCCTCAAGGATAAGACTAACAGAACAGGGGAAGCTATCGGAAAGGCTCTTCAGTATTGCCAGGGGTCTTCTTCAGGATCTCAGGGATAAGGATTACAGGGAGGTCTTTGATGCACTTTCAGGAGAGATACCTGATTCAAAATGGGTTACTGTGATCGTGAATCCCGATGATGTGGAGCTTGCAAGATCGCGATTTCCTGATTCAAAGGTTATTGAAGACCCATCGATCACAGGAGGATTTGCTGTCATAAACAGCGATGGAAATGTCATCACGAATACCTTTGAAAAGAGGCTTGAAAGGCTCTGGCCCGATTTACTGCCAGAGATAATGAAAACAATCATTAAGATGTATGAAACTCCTGACAGATAGGGGTTACAGGGCTTATCCGTCAGATTATCTCCTGGTAAGGCTGAGGGGACGGATGGATCAGTGTCTTGATCATATAAGAAGGATCACTCCTGATAAAGCAAGGGAACATATTGATATGGAGCATAGATGGGTCTATCTACAGATGAATGATCGGTTAAGGGAAAACCTATGGCCATACTTCTTCTACAGGGAGATAAGAAGGGTCTTCGAATGGTTGAGATTTAGCGACATATCCTCAACTTCCCTGGAACTGAGCCTTCTCTCAGAAGAGATAAAGGATATCTTCTCGAAGATCAGGGATGCTTCACTAAGGATCGAGAGTCTTGAAACCACTTTAAGGGGCTTTTTAAAAAGATTTGAGGGTATAAAAAAGTCCTTTGAAGGAGGTGTAAGAACCTTTGAAGAAACCTTTGTGAATCAATTTCTACTGATCATCAGTAGGTCCATTAAATATTTCGCATTAAGAGAATTCTTTCGGTTCATGATAGACTTTAGAAACTTGATAGGTCTTTACAAACACTTAAGATGGAGGATAGAGACAGCACCACATTTCCTTTCAGGGGGTCACATAAAAATAAGCGATTTAAAAAAAGCATCTTTATCGGGAGACCCCTCATTAGTCCAGAGACTCTCCGCTGTGAATCTTAATATCCCGATAGATGACCTTTCAGAATTAGAGATAAGATTGTATCGTGGACTCAAGGAGATTATGAGGAGACAATGTCTAAAAAATCCAGTAGAACCCTTTTTTATTCCTTATTACCTCTGGAGTATTTATTTAGAGCACCTCTCAAAGACATTGTGAAAGATAATGAAGAGGGTAATCTTCATCACACCTGAGGATGCTCGATACGGATTCAGCCTTGTCGGGGTCAGACAGGTTATAGCCTCTGAGGAAGACACAGAGGCTATACTTGGCAAGGTTATGTCAGAGGAAGACACGGGCATAGTAGTGCTTGACGAAAGGCTCAGCAAAGGGATAGACCCCGAGAGGCTCAGGGTTATGGAGGAGAGGTGGTTTGGCATCTTCCTTATCCTTCCTGCACCTGAAAGGCCCGTTGAAGGCATTGAGGACTACGCCCTCGAGATGATCAGAAGGACAATTGGTTATCATGTGAGGCTCTGATGCCGGGTAAAATAGTCTCTATCTCAGGTCCTACAGTACGAGCAAGATTGCCAGGTCTCAGACTCTTTGAAAGGGTCTATGTGGGTGAGGCAATGCTCACTGGTGAGGTTGTCAGGATCGATGCGGAAGAGGCTGTTATCCAGGTCTATGAGAATACCTCAGGGCTTTCAGTAAATGAGCCTGTAAAAGGCACAGGTACGACCCTGGCCGCGAGGCTTGGCCCTGGACTTCTTTCAGGTATCTTTGATGGACTTGAAAGGCCCCTGTCAAGATTGATGGAGAAGACAGGTCCTTTCATCACGACCGGGGAAGAGATATATACCCTTGATTATACGATACCGTATAAATTCGAGCCATCAGTAAGACAAGGCGATTTTATAAAAAAGGGACAGATATTAGGTTTCTTCAAAGAGGGCACCCTAAAACATCCCATCATATCAAAGGTAGAAGGGAAGGTTAATAGGATAGCATCAGAAGAGGTAACCCTCGATACCCCTGTAGTGACCCTCGATAACGGAATAGAGATATTTGGATGTCATGAATGGCCTGTAAGGATACCGAGACCCTACATCAGAAAACTGACTCCATCAGAGCCACTAATTACCGGACAGAGGTGCATAGATTTCCTCTTTCCTGTTGCAAAGGGAGGTACAGTAATAATACCAGGTGGATTTGGCACTGGCAAAACAATCCTCGAACAGTCTATTGCAAAGTTTGCCAATGCTGACATCGTCATATATGTTGGTTGCGGAGAGAGGGGAAATGAGATGGCTGACCTCATAGATGAATTCAGGAGACTTAATGACCCATGGACAAACAGGGAACTGATGGAGAGAACAGTGATAATTGCAAATACATCCAATATGCCCGTTGCTGCCAGGGAGGCATCCATTTATACAGCCGTAACGATTGCTGAGTATTACAGGGACATGGGTTATCATGTTTTGCTACTCGCTGATAGCATATCAAGGTGGGCAGAGGCATTGAGGGAGATATCATCATGTCTTGAGGAGATGCCAGGAGAGGAGGGTTATCCTACCTATCTTGCATCAAGGATATCTGGTTTCCTTGAGCGGGCAGGCATAGTAGAGACCCTATGTGAAAGGATAGGTTCCCTCACCATGATACTCTCAGTATCACCTCCAGGTGGAGATCTGACAGAGCCTGTAACACAGGCCTGCCTCAGGGCTGGAGGTGCCTTCATAATGCTCGATACATCCCTTGCACATAAGAGGCATTTCCCGGCTATCAACTGGATTCATAGCTACTCCCTTTATGAAAAGGAGACTTCATCTTTCTTTACTCAGATATATAAGGACCGGGATCTGCTTAAAAAGAGATGCATTGAGATACTTAGAAGGGAGGAGGAACTTAAGGATGTAGTGGAGATAGTAGGGATGGAGGGTCTTCAGGACTCAGACCGTATTATGATGATGATTGCAGAAAAGATAAGGACCGAATTCCTCTGTCAGAATGCCTACACAGACGACGCCTTCTCAGGACCTGACAGTACCATCTCAAAGATCAAGAACATTATAGAGCAGTATGACAGATTCCTTGAGATGCTGAGAATGGGAAAGCCACTGGATGAGATAATGAAGGGGCTGTTATGAGGCTTTCAGAACATCTTTACAGGAGCATCTCCTCTGTAAGAGGGCCTCTTTTATTTGTTGAAAAGGTATTCTCAGCAAGGATTGGGGAGGTGGTAAGGATAATCACACCTGAAGGTGTGACAATGGAGGGAGGGGTCTTGAGAATCGATAGGGACACTGTCCTTATTCAGGTCTATGGGGACACGAGGGGATTAAATATTGGGGGCTCTTCAGTGGTATTTACTGATGATGTAAAGAAGGCTCCCCTGTCCATAGATATAATCGGTCGCATCTTCAATGGAGCCTGTGAACCTATCGATGGCCTACCCATGTTTATACCAGAAAGTTTTATGCCTGTGACAGGTTATCCTATTAATCCTTCTGCCAGGGAGAGACCTGGGGATTTTATAGAGACAGGACTATCAGCAATCGATGGCCTGAATACCCTTGTCAAGGGCCAGAAACTGCCGATCTTTTCCTGTGCAGGTCTTCCAGCAAAGGAGGTGGCTGGATTCATCCTGAAGAATGCAAGGGTTAGAGGAGACAGGAGCTTTGTGACGATATTTATTGCCCTTGGAATAACCCATCTTGAGTATTCCTATTTCAGGGGTATCCTCAATGAGATGGAGGCTGGTTATGTCGCAATAATAAACAGGGCTGACGAACCTGTTATGGAGAGGCTTCTCTGCCCTCGATTCGGCCTTACTGTAGCAGAATATCTCGCCTTTGAAAAGGGATTAGATGTGATCGTCATTATGACAGACATGGTTAACTACTGCGATGCCCTGAGAGAGGTCTCATCAGCAAGGGAAGAGTTGCCAGGAAGGAGGGGCTATCCAGGTTACATGTATTCTGACCTGGCTTCCCTTTATGAGAGGGCTGGGAGGATCAAGGGTATAGATGGCTCTATAACGATACTCCCAATCCTGACGATGCCAGAAGATGACATCACCCATCCCATCCCTGACCTTACAGGTTATATTACGGAAGGCCAGATAGTACTCTCAAGGGAGATGCATCTGAAGGGAATCTATCCTCCCATTGATGTCCTGCCAAGTCTCTCCCGCCTTATGCAGAGTGGCATAGGGGAAGGAAAGACAAGGGCTGATCACAGAGTGATAGCAAATCTCCTTTATCGCTACTATGCAAGGGGAAGGGACCTGAGAAGGCTTGAGGCCATAGTTGGAAGGGATGGAATGACCGTTGAGGACAGAAAGTTCCTTGATCTTGCAGATACATTTGAGAGGGAATTCGTAAATCAGGGGACAGACCGAAGGAATATCATCGAAACCCTCGATCTCGGAATAGCTATCTTGAAGAAATACTCATTGAGCCCTTAACAGTCCTTTCCACCATTCACCAATTCAAGATCTCTTAGTATTAAGCTTATGAACAACATCAGCCCCTATAAGGAATATGGAGGATGAATAAAAGACCCATAAGAGGAATATTATAAATGCAGAAATCGGACCGTAAATACTGCCAAGTTTTACAACCTTAACAACATATATAGTAAAAAGATGCTTGGCCGCCTCAAACATAAAAGATGCCAGCAATGCACCAGATAACACAGCCCTTAGCCTGACCTTTGCCTTCGGCAGTAGAAGATAAAGCACCGTCATAGTCAGAAAAAGGAGCATAAATGGCAACGCATACCTGATTAAAAATCTTGTCAGGATGCCTATCTTTAGAAATGGGAAATAATCCCCGAATGTCTCAATAGCAGAAATAGCTGTACTTGCCCCGAAGGATAAGACGACAAGGATACTTAAAAAACTTATTATTATAGCAGAGATAAGCAGTGAAACAAGAAACGGCCTTCTTGCCCTTGTCTTAAATATCATATTAATGGCTGACTCCATTGAGGAGAAGAGTTGATATGACAGTAATATGTATATAATCAGCGTGAATCGTCCTATCCCCCTGTAAGTTATGATCTTCTTCAACTCTTCCACTATGCTGTGAGCAACCTTAGGGAAAAAATAGTTTAGCCTCTCTGTAAAAAACTGGAGTAATATTTGATCCTTGCCAAGGATATAGCCAAAGATTGTTATTACCAGAAGACAGAAAGGGATTACTGCCATCACAGAAAAATAGGATATTGCTGCAGCATTGGTAAGACCGCCACCCTTATAAAAATCAACAAATGCCCTTAATATAATCCTGAAAAGGCCCAATTATCTGAATGTCCCTGAACAGTACTGGGTCACCCAAAAATCTTTGATTTTTTGGGGTGCCCGCTTTTGCTGAGTATATCAACTAAGGAGATGATTGTCAAGGAAACAGATTGCCTTTTTGTCACACCAATTTAGAAATGTCCTATTTATGTTGTAACCTCCAAAGGAGGATTTTTTATTAGTGCCATAGTTTTTCTGTATGTTTTTCTCCATGGGTGATCTTGTGATG
>JBBIPQ010000015.1:0-26763 GCA_037442785.1 Nitrospirota bacterium | reverse complement strand
GGAGGCAGGGAACAGACTCCTTTAAGGGTTCAATGACCCAGGTGATATGCAGTTCTCCTGCCTGTCCATCTTTAACGGGTAAAACCCGTTTGTATAAATTTTATAACACATATTCTTAGTAGGAGGTGATAAGATGCTGATACTCGTAAGGGCACTCATAATGGCATTATTTATTTTTGCGGGTTATCTCGTTGGCGGCAGGTATGGGTCTTCCATGCTTGGTTTATGGATAGGTGTTGCCTGTGGCATTGGTGCGATTACCCTTGAGGTATTATTAAAGAATCTTCAGATAGGAAGGATCATAGGAGGCCTTGCGGGTCTTCTCATAGGGATTATCTTTGCTAATCTCTTGCTGCTGCCATTAAAGGGGATCGTGTCTGACCTCTCGTTGGGATACTTTATACTGAATGCACTCTTTGGATATGGTGGCTTGTTGCTTGGTCTGAAAAAAGGTGAGAAGCTTACCATACCAGGAATATTCAGGGTCTTCAGGGGACAGATCGCTGACGAGAACCTCAAGGTCCTTGACACGAGTGTAATAATAGACGGACGTATTGCCGAGGTCTGTGAGGCCGGCTTTTTAGACGGCATATTCCTGGTTCCCCAGTTTATACTTCAGGAGTTACAGCACATTGCAGACTCGCCAGACCCTTTAAAGAGGGCAAGGGGCAGGAGAGGGCTTGATATCCTGCACAGGATACAAAAGATGTCTCATATAACCGTCAGGATAACTGATGAGGACTTCCCTAAGATAAGGGAGGTTGACGCCAAGCTTGTTGCCCTGGCACGAACCCATGATGCTAAGATCATCACTAATGACTTTAACCTGAATAAGGTGGCAGAACTCCAGGGTGTTACGGTTCTTAATATAAATGAGCTTGCAAATGCGCTAAAGCCTGTTGTGCTACCGGGCGAGAGCATGAGGGTGTTTGTGATAAAGGAAGGTAAGGAGTACAACCAGGGAGTTGCATATCTTGATGATGGAACCATGGTTGTTGTAGAAAATGGAAGGAAGCTTATTGGGAAGAATGCTGAAGTGACTGTCACAAGTGTCCTTCAGACCACGGCCGGCAGGATGATATTCTCAAAGCCTAAAGAGGAGTATGAGAGAGAGGAAGCAAGGGCAGTAAAGTAGTGGAAAATGAGAGAAAAGGTCATAGCTATCGTTCCTTCAGCTGGTTCAGGAAGGAGGTTTGGGGCGAATAAGCCTTTTTATCTCCTCTTTGATAAGCCCCTCATTATCTGGTCCCTGGAGGTTCTTGAGGAGACTGACCTTATTGAGGAGATTATCCCTGTACTGAAGGAAGCTGACATGGAAGAAGGGGTGAGACTCTTTGAGAGGTTCAATCTCTCAAAAATAAAAAAAATAGCCCCTGGTGGAAGGGAAAGGCAGGACTCTATATATAATGCATTAAAACTCATAAGGGATAAAAAATCATTAATACTGATCCATGACGGTGCAAGACCCCTTATTGATACTGACCTGGTGAGCAAAACAATAAAGGGTCTCGGTGGCTATGATGGTGTGATTACAGGGGTACCTGTGAAGGACACAATAAAAGAGGTAGGTGTTTCAGGGGGAGACAATATGGTTATAAAAACACCGGACCGTAAAAATCTATGGGCAATACAGACGCCACAGGTCTTTCGATACGAGCCCCTCATAAAGGCTTATGAGGAAGCCATGAGTAAGAGATTTTACAGTACCGATGATTCTGCCCTTGTTGAGAGGCTTGGGGGTCGTGTAAGGGTGATCATGGGTAGCTATAATAACATTAAGGTAACAACCCCTGAGGATATTACAGTTATCGAGGGATTAAGTAGATATAGGGGCTACAACTGCTGTCCAAAATAAATGAAGGAGTTATTTATATGGGCATAAGACCTCAAAAACACAAAAAAAGCGACGAGATTTTATTCCAAGGTAGAACGAGGTTATGAATGTCTTTTGAGATTATATTATGGTGATATAGGTCATTTAACAGCTTACATTAAGGTGTCGCCTTTTGTGTTTTCTCGGTCTCATGCCCATATAACATTTATATTGGACAGATGTGATTATAAAGAAATTTATATTAGAAAGATGTGAGGGCCACTAAGGCCGAATTTCCTGTATAACCATTTCTCATTTGAAAGAGGAGGCTTGATGCTTGATTCTCGTTTTGTAAGGGAGAATATAGAGACGGTCAGGGATGCCCTGATCAAAAGAGGGTATGAGGTTGACCTGTCTTTTTTTATCTCTATTGAAGAGGAGAGGTTAAGACTCCTGAGGGAATCAGAGGAGTTGAGAAACAAAAGGAATGTCGTCTCTGAGGAGATTGGAAGGTTAAAGAGGAAGGGGCAGGAAGCCGAGGGGTTAATTGCTGAGATGAAGGCTGTTTCTGAAAGGATAAAGGGGATAGAAGATACACTGAAGGGGATTGAGGATAGGACTCTGGCATTCCTGCTGAATCTACCTAATATTCCTCATGAGTCTGTTCCTGTTGGGAAAGACGATTCAGAAAATGTGGAGATAAGGAGATGGGGTGAGCCAAGGAGATTTGATTTTGAGCCACTGAATCACTGGGATATCGCAGAGACCCTTGATATTGTTGATTTTAACCGAGGATCGAAGATTGCGGGTGCAAGATTCTCTGTTATGAAGGGAGCTGGAGCAAGGCTTGAGAGGGCACTTATGAATTTCATGCTTGACCTCAACACCTCAAAGGGTTATAAAGAGATATTCCCGCCTATCCTTGTGAACAGGGATAGCATGACAGGGACAGGACAGTTGCCAAAGTTTGAAGAAGAACTATTCAGGACTGTTGATCCGGAGTTTTATCTTATACCAACTGCTGAGGTACCTGTAACGAATATCCATAGGGATGAGATATTAAAGGAGACAGACCTTCCCATCTATTACACTGCCTATTCACCCTGTTTCAGACGAGAGGCAGGCTCTTATGGAAAGGATGTCAGGGGTCTCATAAGGCAGCATCAGTTCAATAAGGTGGAACTTGTAAAATTTGTAAAGCCAGAGGATTCCTATGATGAGCTTGAATCTCTCACAAGGGATGCAGAGGACATACTCCAGAGGCTTGGTCTGCCCTACCGGGTGGTTGCCCTGTGCACAGGTGACCTTGGTTTCTCAGCAGCAAAGACCTATGACCTTGAGGTATGGTTACCAGGTCAGCAGAGGTACAGGGAGATATCCTCCTGCTCTAATTTCGAGGATTTTCAGGCAAGGAGGGCAAATATAAGGTTCAGAAGGGAAGGGAAAAAGGGGACTGAATTTGTCCATACCCTTAATGGTTCAGGTCTTGCAATTGGCAGAACAGTCGTTGCTATCCTCGAAAACTACCAGCAAAGGGACGGCAGTGTTATCATCCCTGAAGTTCTCAAACCTTATATGGGTATCGATGTTATTAAATAATCACAAGGCTTCCAGCAAGTCCTTTAGACTTGCTGGAAGCTCCTTTTATTTTCTCTGCTGGAGTTCAAAGGCCTTTTTAGATTTTTCAGCAGCCTCTTTTGCCTTTTCAGCAGCCTCTTTAGCTTCCTCGGCTGCCTTCCTGGCCTCCTCGGCTGCCTTCTTAGCCTCCTCTGTTAATGGCCTTGCCTCCTCAGGTTTTGCCTCTACCTTTTCGACCTTTTCAGCAGGCATCTCCTTAACAGCGATCCTTCTTGGCTTATAGGTTATGGCTGTTGCATATACTGTGTCATCCTGTATCTTCTTTGCACTCACAGGTAATCTGAAGACCCTGTTAAGTTCATAATCACCTATCCACATTATTCCATCCACCCATACTATAGATACAGGCCTTACAATCTGCTTTGGCAATTCGATCTCTTCAGTAACCTTTGCTGTCTTTACATCGAGCTTCACAAGCCTTGGAACATAGCAAGCCCTTGTTACATTTTGACACTGGTCAAGTCCAAGTATCCATATGTTCTCACAATCCCAGGTTAAATCTGTGGGAACTTTAATGGGTGAATTGTATTCTGCCAGGACTGTTCCATCCTCGGTGGATAATCTGTATACCTTTGACTCCGCTGAATCGCTGACCCATAGGTCCTTTCCATCAAAGGCAACACCGCTTGGATTATCCCCTGGCGATGGGAACCTCTTTATGACATTATTATAGGCATCAAGTTTGAGTATCTCTTTATTACCCTCATCTGCTACCCAGAGAAAACCTTTGCCACAGCATTCCCCCTCCCAGGCAAGACCGCATATCTTTAACTCCTTTGAGGATCCCTTAACAGGTTCGGGATCTCGGGCGAATCTATAAAATCCCTCTGAATTGAATTTTGCCCTTTCGCTTATATACGGACCTGTCTCAATAGAATTGATCTCCATTATGAGTCTTCCATCACCGATAACAAGGTCTCTGCCATTCCAGGTCAGTCCGTTAGGTCCATGGCCTGAATAATCATTTGAATGAAACATCGGGCTTTTAAACTGCTGGGCACAGCCTGCAATAAAGAGCAGGGCAGGTATTATAAAGAGAATCAATGAAGGTATCCTTTTTAAAGGCTTCATATTATCTGGCTCCTTTCTCCAAGATTTTAAATCTAATCCTTTACTTTAAACTTTAGTTAAAAATAACTGTTTTGTCAAGCAAAATTTCATTTCACGCAAGAAGGATATCTCTCTCGTTTGATTCTTCCTCCTCAAAGAGGGGAAACCATTTGCCCTTTTTATTCATTAGATATATGGCCTCGTGATTGCATTTACTACATCTTCTTATCTCTGCAGACTGAATACCATTTTCCATGGCCTCATCTGTTACCCCACGATGTGTAACAGCCTCAAAATTATGGATATGCCTCTTCATTGAAGCCTCCTTCAATAATGATTTCCTGTGCCGTGAATAGTCCTTATTATATCTGTTTCAAAGATCTCTTCTCTTCCCAGATCCCTTGTTATATAACCAAGCCTTTTCATTGCCTTTACAAATTCCATTGTAGCGTTAATGTATTCTTCCGTCAACTGAGCGCAGTATCTTGGGGAGATCATGATAGTTTCTAAGACAAAGTCCTTATCCACCACCCCAACAAACCTTGCTATTGTATCAGCGAACTCTTCAGGTTTCTCTCTGAGCAACGCAGTGGCATCCTCATGGATGCTGATAAATCTTTCCAGGATGTCTCTGTTGTTATCTAAGAATCTCTGGGAAACTGCTATCCCATAACTCGGATTGTTTGGCCATACCATTGAAGCTGGGTAGAGGATCTTTCCTTTTCCAAACCTCTCGATGGCAACTGCAAGTGCCGGGGTTCCTGCTGCAGCTACTATCTCCCCTTTAACAAAGGCCTCGATTACATTGTCCGCCCATCTAAAATTAATTATCCCGATGTCTTTGTTGAGATTGTACCTTTCCAGAAGTCCCTTCATGATTACATCGTGGATTGAACCCCTACCAGGCACACCTATAGGGTGTCCAGAAAATTGGTTCAATATCTCCCTTAGATCTTTGGTTTCCGGGTAGGCCCTCATATCTCTATGAGAAACAAGTACAGTTCCTTCGATATGTCCACCAGCTATGCATTTGATCTTCAATGCCCTGCTGATTCCCACGATCACAGGGGGCAGCCCGATATAAGCCATATCTATCTCATCCCTCTCAAAGGCATCAATAATTGATGGACCTGTTCCGAAGAGCTTCCAGTGAACCTCACAATCGAGTAGATCGCCTAAATTGCCCTGTGCGATTAAGAGCACAGAGGTGTGATAAAAAGTGGAAAGATGCCCTATCCTCAGCAGCATTATAGAATTTTAAATGAAACTGCTGAGAAATGAAAAGCCCTAAATACCATCAAAAGTCGGATGGTTGAAATCAGGACATTTTTTATAGTATCATTAAGACTAAGCAAGTCGAAGACTTGCAAGGAGCCTTAATCAAGCCGAAGTGGTGGAACCTGGTAGACACGCACGTTTGAGGGGCGTGTGGGGTAACCCGTGCGGGTTCAAATCCCGCCTTCGGCACCATCCTTTATCCAGGTGGCCAGTGCATTGGTCGACCGCCCAGCAGATGGATATGGATGTGATAAACGGTCTGACCACTTTCGGGATTACAGTTAGTTACGAGTCTATAACCCCTGTCTGATATGCCTTTCTCTCTGGCGATATTATTTGCAACCTTTATTAAATGGGCAATCAAACCAAGATCGCTTTCCTTTATATCCAGAAGGGTTGGTATGTGTTTCTTCGGGATAATTAATGTGTGGACAGGCGCCTGGGGATTTATGTCTTCAAAGGCAAGGGATATATCATCTTCGTATACTATCCTTGAAGGAATCTTCCTTTTGATGATCTTACAGAAGATGCAATCATCCATAAAACCTCCAGCTACTCTGGCTACTCATCGGTTCCTATCTTTCTAAAAAAGCAGGTCCTGTTGCCAGTGTGACAGGCGATGCCACCGTGCTGGATCACCTTAATTAAAAGGGTATCAGCATCGCAATCATAATAGATCTCTTTGACCTCTTGAACATTGCCTGAGGTTTCACCCTTTTTCCAGTATTTCTGCCTCGACCTTGACCAGAAATGGGTGAAACCGGTCTCGACCGTCATCCTGAGGGAGTTCTCGTTCATGTAGGCCATCATCAAGACATCTCCTGTCTTGCTGTCCTGGATTATGGCGGGGATCAACCCCTTTTCGTCATACTTGAGTTCTGGTATCATATATACTCCTGAGATTTAAGTTATTGACTATTTTAACATACTTGGAAGATGCTTGAACTCGTAATTGCAACAAGGAACAGGAAGAAGCTTGAGGAGATGCAGAGACTCCTTGAGGGACTATCAGTAAGGCTTTATAACCTTGATGACTTTCCCGAATGTCCAGAGGTTGAGGAAGATGAGGCAACCTTTGAAGGTAATGCGATAAAAAAGGCCATTGCTGTTTCGAGATGTACCGATAAGATTGCTGTATCTGATGATTCGGGTCTCGAGGTCTATGCATTAAAGGGTGCTCCGGGTGTATATTCTGCCCGTTACGCAGGAGAAAAGGCTAATGACAGGGCTAACATTGAGAAACTTTTGTCAGAGATGAGAGGGATAAAAGACAGGAGGGCCAGGTTCGTCTGTGTTATTGCTATTGCTTTCCCTCGGGATGAGGTTCAGGTCTTTGATGGTTATGTGGAAGGTAGGATAACCGAGGAGCCAAGGGGAGAAAGGGGGTTTGGCTATGATCCTGTATTTATACCTGGAGGCTATGACAGAACCTTTGCGGAGATGGACTCCCATGAAAAGGATGCCCTAAGTCACCGGGCAAGGGCACTAATTAAATTGAGAGAATATATCGTAAATACATTTTATAAGAAAAATTAATCTTCTAATTTTAATTTCTTTCTTGCAAAAAATTGGGGTCTTATCATAAATTATCACTCGTATTGGGAAAGTACCGTTTTAAATATATTCCTGCCGTTGATTATGAGGGTCGGGAGATTTTTGATCTCCATAAGTGTGTATAAAAGATTTTGGAGGGAAATATGAGACTTGTGTTACTCGGTGCACCAGGTGCTGGAAAAGGAACTCAGGCAAAGAAACTCATCGAGAAATATGGCATTCCACAGATTTCAACAGGCGATCTCTTAAGGGCAGCAGTATCAGCAGGCACTCCCCTTGGTAAGGAGGCAAAATCCTATATGGATAAGGGGGAGTTGGTTCCTGATAGGGTTGTCCTCGGTATGGTTGAAGAAAGACTAAAGCAGGATGATTGTAAGAAAGGCTATATACTCGATGGATTTCCAAGGAATGTTAGCCAGGCAGATGCCCTTGATAAGATGCTCAGTAGTCTTGGGATGTCACTGGATGCTGCCCTGAGCGTGGATGTCCCCTTTGATGAGCTGATGAAGCGTCTCACGGGCAGAAGGACCTGTAAGTCCTGCGGTCAGATGTATAATATATATTTTAACCCACCAAAGAAAGAAGGAATATGCGACAAATGTGGAGGGGAACTCTTTCAGAGAGATGATGATAAGGAGGAGACCATCAAAAAGAGGCTTGAAGTATACAATTCTCAGACCGCACCCCTCATAGAATATTACAGCAAGAAGGGAATCCTTAAATCCGTTAGTGGAACAGGCAGTATTGATGAGATATTCAACAATATCTGCAAGTTATTAGGTATTTAAAAAATTTTTAATCAGGAGGTTGTTATGGAAAATATTGGTCATGGTGGAAAAGAGATAGTTGAAAGGGTAATGCCAAAAGAGGCGGCTATAAAAAGGCTGAAGGAGTTAAGGGCAGCAAAGGCAAAGGAGATCGATGTCCGTCTGCAGATCGCTACAGAGGTGATTGATATTGCCTATGGATTCTTTACACCCCTTGAGGGTTTTATGACAAAGGCTGATGTGGAGGCTGTTTGCAAGAACATGACCCTTGCTGACGGAAAGACCGTATGGAGTATTCCTATAGTCTTTGACATCTCTGACGAAGAATTAAAGGCTAAAGGCATAGAGAAGAACGATACAGTCATACTAACCTATACGGGTAATCCCCTTGCCATCTTCGATATAACTGATATATTCACATATGACAAGAAAGAGATGGCCATGGCTGTTTACGGCACAACCGAAGAGAAGCATCCTGGCGTTAAGAGGACTTATCAATATAAGGATAAATTCCTGGGTGGAAGGATAACCCTATTAAATCCTCCAAAGATTAATGAACCTTTTACCAAATTCTGGCTTACACCGTTGCAGATGAGAGAGAGGTTCAAGGAAAAAGGATGGGTCAGGATAGTTAATCACCAGACAAGGAATGTTCCCCACACCGGGCATGAATGGCTCTGTAAAGGGGCATGGCTTCAAGCTTATGGTGAATTACCAATAGAAAAAACGCTGGTCGGTGTCTTGGTCAATGCGATCATAGGCGAGAAGAGGGAAGGGGATTATATTGATGAGGCGATTATCCTCACCCATGACAGATTAAGGACAGCAGGTTATTTTGGTGAGCATAATCATATGACATCTTGCACACTCTGGGATATGAGGTATGCAGGACCAAAGGAGGCAATATTTCATGCAGCCTTAAGGACGAACCTTGGATGCACCCATCACATGTTTGGAAGGGACCACGCAGGTGTTGGTACTTATTATGGCCCATATGATGCACATCATCTCCTTGAATCTGTTAAGGACAAACTGAGAATCACCCCGACGTACTCAATGAACTGGCTTTATTGCCCGCACTGTGGAGAGATCACTAATGAGGGGCTCTGCGATCACAAGAAAGAATGGCAGAAATTCAGTGGAACCGTTGTAAGGAGTATTATCATTGATGGAGTGAAGCCTCCGAGATTGATCTACCGTCCTGAGGTCTTTGATGTGATTATGGAGACCGCAGAGAAGTATGGTTTTGGTTCAGCCTTTGTTACAAAGGAATACCTTGAGAAAAGAACACCAGTATTCACAATAGAACCCTTAGAATAGGAGGAAAATCATGGCAGAAGAGACTTATCCAATAAATATATGGATCAATGAGGAGAGACTCGAGAAGCTTCAGAAGGCAGGCCTCGCAGGCATGGCAAAGGAGATGCTTGCAGGGTTAAAGGTGCTACAGGTTCCCACAACTGCTGAGGAAAGGGATGCTATCCTTAAGTTATTCCCTATGGCAAAGTATGATAGTGCTACAACAAAGAGTATCGAACTTCTGCCAAGGGCGGTGAAGGATAAGATATTTGATCTTGTTGTCGAAAAAAAGAGTCTGAACGTAATCGGTGAGTTCATAAAATCTCAGAAATAGGCATTAGCGATAGTGCTATGGCCTTGAAGAGAGGGGGTGAGGAGTAAGTTACCAGGAGCCTTAATTTAAGGCTAAATTGATTAACATTTTACAGTAAGGAGGTTAAATTTATGCCAAGCTATGTCATTACCGAGAAGTGTGATGGCTGTAAGGCACAGGACAAGACTGCATGTCAGTATATATGTCCTCATGACCTTATGACCCTGGACAGGGAAAAGATGAAGGCCTACAATCAGGAGCCAGAGCAGTGCTGGGAGTGCTACAATTGCGTGAAGATATGCCCGCAGCAGGCTATTGAGGTAAGGGGTTACGCAGACTATATACCCCTGGGTGGCAGCGTCTATCCGATGAGGGGTACAGATTCCATCATGTGGACGATCAAGTTCAGGAATGGGGTACTCAAGAGGTTTAAATTCCCCATAAGGTTAACGGCAGAAGGTTCGGTCGATCCGTACAAAGGGGCACCAGAGCCAGATTACTCAAAGCTTAAGCAGCCTGGCTATTTTAATTATGAAGCCAAGAAGGCTTAAAAATTAATAAGGAGGTGTGATAATGGAAAAAGAAACCTGTACTTTTTCGTACTGTGAAAAGCCACCAGTAGTAGAGCACGAGACAGATTTTCTTATAATAGGTGGTGGAATGGCTGCCTGCGGTGCTGCCTATGAGGCAGTTGCATGGGCAAATCCGAAGAAGTTAAGGGTAACCATGGTTGATAAGGCAGCAACAGACCGTAGTGGTGCTGTTGCGATGGGTCTTTCTGCGATAAACACCTATATGGGTGGAAACAAGATTGAGGACTATGTGAAGTATGTCAGAAACGACCTCATGGGCATAATCCGTGAAGATCTGGTTTATGACCTCGGAAGACATGTTGACGATTCAGTCCATAAGTTTGAGGAATGGGGTCTTCCTATATGGAAAAAGGGTGATGATGGCTTCTCCCTTGATGGATTCCAGGCAAGGGATGCAGGAAAACCTCTTCTTAAGGACTGCAAGAGTGATGAAGAGAGAGAGAAACTTGTAGTCAGGTCCGGCAAGTGGCAGATAATGATCAATGGTGAATCCTACAAGGTCATCGTTGCTGAGGCTGCAAAGAAGGCCCTTGAGGCAAACAGGCAGGCAACAGGGGTTGCTCAGAACCACTTCGAGAGGGTCTTTATAACAAGACTCCTTATGGATGCTAAACAGCCCAATACAGTTTGCGGTGCTATTGGTTTCAGCACCCGTGAAAATAAGGTTTACGTATTTAAGGCAAAGGCTATACTCCTTGTGCCTGGTGGCTGTGTGAATGTCTTCAGGCCAAGGTCTGTCGGTGAGGGAATGGGAAGGACCTGGTTCCCTGTTTGGAACTCTGGCTCAGGATATGCCATGGGTGCACTTGTGGGTGCTGAGCTTGTCCAGATGGAAAACAGGTTCGTGCCTGCCAGGTTCAAGGATGGTTATGGACCTGTTGGCGCATGGTTCCTCTTCTTCAAGGCAAAGGCAACAGACTCCCTTAAGGATGATTACTGCGCAAATCAGGAATACATTGCCGAGGCAAAGAAGAAATATGGGAAATATGTTGACGCCATGGGAACCACCATCAGGAACCACCTCATGATGGAGGCAATGATTCGCGGTAGAGGCCCTATCATGATGTGGACAAATGAGGCAATGGAGGCCATCAGTAAGCAGTTCAAGGAAAAGCTTGGTGAAAAGGAAGGCGCTAAAAAGGTGAAGCACCTTGAGGCAGAGGCATGGGAAGACTTCCTTGATATGACCATCGGTCAGGCAGGCATGTGGGCAGCTAACAACATCGAGCCTGATAAGGTCCCATCAGAGATTATCCCTTCAGAGCCATACTTCCTTGGTTCACACGCTGGTTGCGCAGGCTTCTGGGTAAGTGGTCCTGGCGATATACCAGGTGCACCTGCCCACTGGCATTGGGGTCACAACAGGATGTCCACAGTAAATGGCCTATTCATGGCGGGTGATACCTGTGGCGCCTCAGGACATAAGTTTTCATCTGGTTCCCATGCAGAGGGAAGGATTGCTGGAAAGGCAGCGATAGCATACATCCTCGACCATATGGATTTCAAACCTACAATAAAGGAGAAGATCGACGATCTCATAGCCGAGATATACCTTCCCTTTGAGGTTTACGAGAAGTACAAAACCTACACCACATCTCCAAACCATATAAACGTGAACCCTTACTTTATTAAGCCTGATCAGTATCAGAAGAGGCTCATGAAGATAGCTGATGAGTATTTTGGTGGTGTCGGTGTCTGGTTCAAGACCAGTGCAACAATGATACAGGAAGGACTTAGAAGGCTCCAGCTCCTCAAGGAGGATGCAAACAGACTTGCTGCATCTAACCTTCATGAACTTCTCAGATGTTGGGAAAACTACCACAGGGTTATCACTGCTGAGGCCCATGCAAGGTCAATCCTCTTCAGAGAGGAGTCAAGATATCCTGGATATTACTATAGGGCTGACAAGGACTTCATTGATGATGACAACTGGAAGTGCTTCACAATCGCAAAGTATGATGCTGAGAAGGATGAGTGGACTTTCAGGAAAGAGCCCTATGTGCAGCTTTTTGGCAAATAAATAAGGCAAAGGGGAGGGAATTATCCCTCCCCTTTATTGAAAGTTGATATTTATGGTGAATTGGTGAATCGGTGAATTAAGAAGTGGTGAATCGGGGAAAAGACCCTTCACCGATTTGCCTATTTGCCATATCAAGGAGGTAAAATAATGCCAGATAATAATCGAATCTTAATAATAGGAGGGGGATTCAGTGGCCTCACATCAGCAGTCGAAGCTGCTGAGGCAGGATGTGAGGTTATAATAGTTGAGAAAAACCCCTATCTTGGGGGCAGGGTCGCCCAGTTAAACAAATACTTCTGGAAACTATGTCCTCCCACATGCGGTCTGGAGATACAGTTCAAGAGGATAAAGAACAATGCTATGGTTACATATTACACCCTTGCTGAGGTTACAGATGTTAAAGGAGAAGAAGGGAATTTTGATGTAACGATCCAGTTGAATCCAAGGTATGTAAATGAAAAGTGCGTTGCCTGTGATGCCTGCGCCCAGGCCTGCCCATCATTCAGGGACAATGAATTCAATTTTGGAATGGACAAGACAAAGGCAGCCTATCTTCCATTTAACCAGTCATTCCCACTGCAGTATGTGATAGACAGAAAGGCCTGTTCTCCAAACTGCAGGGCCTGTGAAGAGGCCTGCAAGTATGATGCAGTAAAGCTCGATATGAAACCAGAGACTATAAGCATTAAGGTTGGTGCGATCATAATGGCCACTGGATGGAATCCCTATGATGCAACTCGGATGGATAACCTTGGCTTTGGGAAGGTCAAGAATGTAATCACAAATATGATGATGGAAAGATTGTCAGCCCCGAATGGTCCAACAGGAGGCAGGATCGTTAGACCATCCGATGGCAAAGAGGTTAAAAATATTGCCTTTGTTCAATGTGCTGGTTCCAGGGATGAGAATCACTTACCATTCTGTTCATATATATGTTGCCTTGCCTCACTCAAGCAGGCAATGTATGTGAGAGAGCAATATCCTGATTCAAAGGCACAGATATTTTATATAGATTTAAGGACCCCGGGACTTTACGAGCACAGATTCCTCTGGAAGGCCCAGGAGGATCAGAATATAACCCTTACCAAGGGAAAGGTTGCTGGTATTTCAGAGGATCCTTCCACAGGTGATGTAATAGTTGAGGTTGAAGACATACAGGGAGGTGGTAAGATTAGGGCAACCTTTGACATGGTTGTTCTTGCAACAGGCATGGAGCCGTCAATAAGGAATTATAAGGCCATCAATGATATATCCTGTACTGCTGAGGGTTTTGTAGAGTCTGCTAAGAAGGGGATCTATGCGGTCGGTACTGCAAAGAATCCTGTTGATGTTGTCAGGTCAGCACAGGAAGCTACCGCAGCAGTTATAAAAGGTTTACAGAGCCTGAGGAGGTAGGAATGGAAAAGAAATACGGTGTGTACATTTGTAAGGGATGTGGAATTGGTGAAGGTGTAAATATAGATAAGCTCGTAAATGTAGCCACGAAGAGCATGGGAATCCCGATCTGTAAGACCCATGATGTCCTCTGCAGCCCTGAAGGTATAAATCTCATTAAAGAGGACATTAAGTCAGAAGGGGTTAATGCCCTTGCAATAGCTGCCTGCTCACCTAGGGTAAAGTTTGAGGAGTTTGATTTCCCGGGAACGATAACAGAAAGGGTGAATCTTAGGGAGTTTGTAGTCTGGACCCATGAGCCAAATGATGAGGAGACCCAGTCCCTGGCTGAGGATTATCTCACAATGGGTATAATAAAGCTCAAAAAGGGTGATCTGCCTGAACCAAACATCCTTGAGAATCTTAATAATACGATCCTTGTAATAGGTGGTGGAGTTACAGGCATGACAGCAGCCCTTGAGGCGGCAAAGGCAGGATTTAAGGTTGTGCTTGTTGAGAAGGAGTCTGAGCTGGGAGGTTTTGCAAGGAAACTCTACAAGAAGATCCCGACAGGAGAGGTGACGAACAGGCCCCTTATTGTTGACACAGAGATAGACAAGCTTCTGAAGGAGGTTGAAGGTAACCCTGATATAAAGGTATACAAATCCACAAGGATCGAGAAAACTGAGGGACAGCCAGGGTTATACGATGTTACGATATCCTCAAATGGAAATAGCGAGACAATAAAGATAGGCGCTATTGTGCTTGCTACGGGCTGGAAGCCCTATGATGCAACAAAACTTGATTATCTTGGTTATGGAAGGTTCAGAAATGTAGTGACAAACCTTGAATTTGAAGAGATCGCAAGGAAGAATAATGGCAAGATACTGAGGCCTTCTGATGCAAAGGAGGCAAAGAGGGTTGCCTTTATTCAGTGCGCAGGCCAGAGGGATCCAAACCATCTTCCGTATTGCTCTTCCATGTGCTGCGCCACGTCCCTGAAACAGGCTCGTTATGTGAGGCAGAACCAGGATTCCTTTGCAATGATCTTTTATAAGGACATTAGAACCCCTGGGAGGCTTGAGATATACTACAAGGAGGCCCAGAATGACCCAGGCGTCATGCTCACAAAGGCAGATGTTACAGGAGTAAGTGAGGGCAGTAATGGGACATTATATGTTGAAATGGAAAACAGTCTCCTTGGGGAGAAGGTAAAGGTTGAGGCAGACCTTGTTGTCCTTGCAACAGGTATGATACCAACCACGAGGGAACCTCAGTTATACCTTGAGGGACTTACAAAGGCATCTACACAGGGCGATGAGGCAAAGGCAAAGTATATTGAAGAGACGCCAAAGCCAGAGTTTATCCTTAATCTCTCCTACAGGCAGGGGCCTGAGATACCCCCTCTTGAGGGAGCCCAGGGCTTTGCTGATTCTAACTTTATATGCTTCCCCTATGAGACAAGAAGGACGGGTATTTATGCAGCTGGAACGGTGAGAAGACCCATGGATATGTCAGAGGCTCAGGATGATGCTGCTGGTGCAGTGTTTAAGGCTATTCAGTGTCTTGACCATATAGCAAAGGGTATGGCTGTTCATCCCAGGGCCTGGGACATAACATTCCCTGATCCTTTGCTTCTCAGGTGTACAGCCTGTAAGAGGTGTACAGAGGAATGTCCCTTCGGAGCCATAGATGAGGATGAAAAAGGGATACCTTACTATAAGATAAACAGATGCAGAAGGTGTGGAACCTGTATGGGTGCATGTCCTGAAAGGATAGTATCTTTCAAGGATTATAGCGTGGACATAATAGGTTCGATGATTAAGTCTGTTGAATCACCTGATGAAGAGACCTTCAGATTTATAGGGCTTGTCTGCGAAAACGATGCCTATCCTGCACTGGATACATTGGCCCTGCAAAGGAAGAAAATAGACCCCTCTATTCGGTTTATACCTTTAAGATGCCTTGGTGGTATGAATCTTGTCTGGGTTGCTGATGCACTATCAAAGGGAATAGACGGTGTGTTGCTACTGGGATGCAAATTCGGTGAAAACTATCAGTGCCACTTTGTTAAAGGTAGTGAACTTGCGAATTACAGATTCAGCAAGGTTGGTGAAACCCTGAACAAGCTTCAGCTTGAGGCAGAAAGGGTTCAGATGTTGCAGGTCGCCATAACCGAGTATGATAAGCTTCCTGATATGATTAACAGTTATATAGAAAGGGTGAAGGAGTTGGGTCCGAATCCTTTTAAAGGATTCTGAATTTAAGATTAGAGAGGTTGGAAGTAAATTCAAGGAGGAGAATAGATGGCAGGAGAGGTAATTAAGCCTGATTTGAGATTTGTTAAAGACCTGATTGAAAGTGGCGGGGAGACCCTTAAGAAATGTTATCAGTGTGCAACATGTTCAGTTGTTTGCAAGGTTACCCCTGATTCAAGACCATTTCCAAGAAAAGAGATGATCTATGCCCAGTGGGGATTGAAGGAGAGGATTGTAAGTAATCCCGATGTCTGGCTATGCCATAACTGCAATGATTGTACAAAGTACTGCCCGAGGGGTGCAAGGCCTGGGGATGTACTATCAACGGTCAGACAGAAGTTTATAGAAGAAAACTCTATCCCGTCCATAATGGGCAGGATTGTTACACAACCAAGGATGACTATTCTGGCCCTGCTGATACCGGTCGTCCTATTCCTTATTATACTTGGTTCAACAGGTCATCTCGGCATACCCGAGGGAGATATTGTCTATTCCAAGATGTTTCCGATCTCTTACATTGAGGTAACATTCTTCATTGCTGTGGGTCTTGCAGGTCTTTCCTATATCGCAAGCCTGAGCCGGTTTTGGAACAGCATGAAGAGGTTGAATAGAACCAATTATAAGAAGGGGTTTGGCACTGCCCTCACTGAGACTCTTACAGAATTCCTTAAACATTCAAGGTTTGAGAAATGCGGGCCTAATGCTGATAGAAAGATAGCACACATGCTTGTCTTTTATGCCTTTGTAGGCCTTTTTATAACAACCCTCTGGATAACCTACTATTATTATGTTCCGAAGATTCATAGCCCGATACCCCTTTCTGATCCTATGAAGTGGCTTGCAAACATAAGTGCAATAGCATTGCTTGTCGGTTCCCTGATGATAGTGTCCAACAGGATGAAGGATAAGGGGTTTGTATCCAGGACATCCTCCTTTGACTGGACCTTCATAATTATCGTTCTTTTACTTGGTATTACAGGCTTTCTGACAGAACTCATCAGGCTGGCTGGCATTGCCTCACTTGCCTATCCTATGTATTTTATTCATCTCGTATTTGTATTCTATACGATCGTCTATTTCCCATATTCCAAGCTTGCACATATGGGCTATAGAACCCTGGCAATAACATACTCTAAGATGACGGGCAGAGACATAAGACTTTAAAGTGAGGGGGTGGAAGGGAGAAGAAAACTATAACAGTTGTTCGGGATTCACTTCATAATGAAGGTGAGAGAAATAATCTTAAAAGGAGGAGGAGTTAAATGAGTTCAATTATTCTTTTTGCCCTTGCCTGCGGTATATTGGGAGTAATCTATGCCCTTTTTACCGCATCATGGGTCATGAAGCAGGAATCAGGAACAGACCGCATGAGGCAGATCTCTGACGCGGTCAGGGAGGGAGCTCAGGCCTTTCTGAGGCGTGAGTACAAGACAGTGGCCATGGTTGGAGTAGTGCTGTTTCTTCTGCTCTTGTTTCTTGGAACCTGGACTGCAGTTGGCTTTGCCATAGGGGCGATTGGTTCAGCCCTGGCGGGCTATATTGGTATGATGGTTACTGTTAGGTCTAATGTGAGAACTACAGAGGCTGCTAAAAAGGGTCTTCAGGCAGCACTTTCCGTTGCCTTTAAAGGTGGCTCTGTCACAGGGATAATGGTTGTTGGTCTCGGTATCCTTGGTATAGCTGGATACTATATCATTGTAAAGTCTGTTGCACCTGTTGAGGAGGCCTTCCATGCCCTTGTCGGTCTTGGTTTTGGGTGCTCCCTTATGAGTGTTTTTGCCCGTATTGCTGGTGGTATTTACACAAAGGCTGCTGATGTTGGAGCAGACCTTGTTGGAAAGGTTGAGGCGGGTATACCCGAGGATGATCCAAGAAATCCAGCGGTTATCGCTGATAATGTTGGTGATAATGTTGGAGACTGCGCTGGAATGGCCGCTGACCTTTACGAGACCTATACAGTTACCCTTGTTGCTGCCATGCTCCTTGCAAAGACGGTTTTCGGTGCAGAAAGTCTGTGGGTTGAATTTCCGCTGCTCATAGGCGGGATTTCCATTATCGCCTCGATAATAGGAACATTCTTCGTTAATCTTGGTAAGAGCCAGTACATAATGGGCGCCCTTTATAAGGGGCTTGCTGTTGCCGGCATACTCGCGGCAATTGCCTTTTATTTCGCCTCAACATGGTTTCTTGGTTTACCAGGAGTCGAACAGGCCTTTACAGCGGGAGGCGTCTTTACAACGGCTGTGATTGGTCTTGTTCTAACTGGACTAATCGTAATGATAACAGAATATTTCACTTCAAAGAGTTTTGCCCCGGTTAGACACATTGCTGCTGCGAGCCAGACAGGACATGGAACAAATGTCATTGCAGGGCTTGCTGTAAGCATGAAGTCAACAGGTCTCCCTGCTATTGTTATATCAGGAGCAATCCTCTGGGCCTATTATCTTGGTGGCGGTTTCTCAGGCAATCCTGGTGGTGGACTTTTTGCTATAGCCCTATCAGCGGTCTCTATGCTTTCAATGACAGGCATAGTAGTTTCTATTGATTCCTACGGCCCCATTACTGACAATGCCGGCGGTATTGCCGAGATGGCAGAACTGCCTGAGAGCGTCAGGGCAGTTACAGATCCCCTTGATGCTGTTGGAAACACTACGAAGGCGGTTACAAAGGGATATGCTATAGGTTCAGCCGGACTTGCTGCACTGGTTCTCTTCGCGGAATATTCGAGATCCTTTGGTGAGACCCTTGCCTTTGATCTGTCAAATCCAAAGGTGCTCGTTGGACTCTTTATTGGTGGACTATTGCCATATTACTTTGGCGCTCTGCTTATGGAGGCGGTGGGTAAGGCAGCAGGGGGAGTTGTTGAAGAGGTCAGGAGGCAGTTTAGGGAGATCCCCGGCATAATGGAAGGTAAGGCAAAGCCTGAATATGGTACATGTGTTGATATAGTCACGAAGGGTGCTATAAAGCAGATGATGGTTCCCGCTCTGATTCCTGTCGCTGCACCTATTCTTGTAGGATTCATTATTGGTAAAGAGGCCCTCGGTGGCGTCCTTATAGGTAGCATTATAACAGGGCTCTTCCAGGCAATTGCCATGACAAGCGGCGGTGGCGCATGGGATAATGCCAAGAAATACATTGAAGACGGCGCTTATGGTGGGAAAAAGTCTGACGCCCATAAGGCAGCTGTAACAGGTGATACTGTTGGCGATCCCTATAAGGATACTGCTGGACCAGCTATCAATCCCATGATAAAGGTCATTAACATCGTCGCCCTCCTTATAGTACCTTTGATAAAATAGACGGTAGATATTGCAGACTGAGGTTTAACCTCAGTCTGCAATTACCTTAAAAATCAATGCTGCCACAGGAATCCAAGCTTGCCTATACCATAGATCGAAACATTAAATTATTCGATATTTGACTTGGAAGATGTTTCTTGGATAAGATATAAATTCAATGAAGATCGCGATAGGTAGTGACCATGCAGGGTTTGATCTAAAGACAGATATAATCGCCCTCCTGAAGGAGATGGGATTTGAATGTATTGATTTTGGCACGAATGGTCCACAATCTGTTGACTATCCTGACTTCGGGGAAAAGGTTTCGATCGCAGTATCAAAGGGTGAGATAGATAGAGGTATTCTCATCTGCGGAACAGGCATAGGTATGTCCATAGTCGCTAATAAATTTCCAAATATAAGGGCATCCCTGTGCAATGACCTCTTTACAGCGAAGATGAGCAGGCTTCATAATGATGCAAACATCCTTGTAATAGGCGGAAGGATTGTTGGGAAGGATCTGGCGAGGGAGATCGTTCGTGTATGGCTGACTACTGAATTTGAAGGCGGGAGGCATTTTATGAGACTCGAAAAGATAAAAAGGATAGAGGACAAGATTGGAGGGTCTGAGGGGTCAAAAGACCTTTCAGGATGTTAATAAAGGTGAAGCACTTAAAGGCAGTTGATCCCGAAGTTTACAAGGCAGTTGAGGATGAGGAAAGGCGAGAACAGGAAAAGATCATCCTTATCGCCTCAGAGAATTATGCAAGCAGGGCAGTCCTTGAGGCACAGGGTTCAATCTTTACGAACAAGTATGCAGAAGGTTATCCTGGCAGGAGATACTATGGCGGATGTGAATACGCAGATGTTGTGGAGAGATTGGCCATCGAAAGGACAAAGGCCCTTTTCGGGGCAGAGCATGTTAATGTTCAGCCTCACTCAGGAACTCAGGCCAATATGGCAGTTTATCTATCTGTTCTTAAGCCTGGAGATACGATCCTTGGTATGACCCTCAATCACGGGGGACATCTCTCCCATGGCACCCCTGTTAATTTTTCGGGCATCCTTTATAAGGGCATTACCTATGGCGTTAATAAAGATGGCTTTATTGACTACGACGAGGTTCGGAGACTTGCTATACTGCATAAACCAAGGATGATAGTTGCCGGCGCCAGTGCCTATTCAAGGATAATAGACTTTAAGGCGTTTTCAGATATTGCCCGCGAGGTAGAGGCATATTTTCTGGCTGACATAGCCCATATAGCAGGTCTTATCGCGGCAGGGTTACATCCTTCTCCGGTGCCCTATGCTGATTTCGTCACCACTACCACCCATAAGACCCTCAGGGGACCGAGGGGTGGCATGATAATGTGTCGTGAGGTCTATGGAAAGGTCATCGATAAGATGATATTCCCTGGAATCCAGGGCGGTCCTCTGGTTCATGTTATCGCTGCAAAGGCCGTTGCCCTCAAAGAGGCCCTTAGCGAGGACTTCAGAGAGTATCAGCAGAGGGTTATCAGGAACGCAAGGAGACTTGCGCAGGAATTGATACAGAGGGGTTTCAAGCTGGTTTCTGGAGGCACCGATAACCATTTGATGTTGATTGATCTAACAGATATGGGGATAACTGGGAAGGATGCTGAAGAGGCTCTGGATGCTGCAGGTATTACAGTCAACAAAAACTCTATACCCTTTGATACAAAGCCCCCTGCCGTAACGAGTGGTATAAGGATCGGTACCCCCTGCGTTACCACCCGGGGTATGAACGAAGAAGAGATGGTGGAGATTGCGGATATTATCACCGCGGTATTAAAGAATATCGGCAATAGCAGTGCAATAGAGAAGGTGAAGGAAAGGGTTAAGGCTCTCTGCAGGAGATTCCCACTATATGAAGACAATAGATGAAGTGTCCCTTCTGTGGTAGTACAAAGGATAGGGTGATAGACTCCCGCACAAGCAAAGATGGCGGGTCTATTCGACGCAGAAGGGAATGTCTTGGTTGTGGAAAGAGATTTACCTCCTATGAGACCGTGGTGGAGATTATACCCATGGTTGTCAAAAAGGATGGGAGGCGAGAGTCCTTTGACAGGGCGAAGATACTTGGCGGACTAAAGAAGGCTTGCGAGAAAAGGCCAATAAGCATAAACGAACTCGAAGGCATTGTAGATTCCATCGAAAAGAAACTTGCTGGCATGGGTGTTAAGGAGATACCAAGTTCATGGATCGGTGAGGAGGTCATGTCTTCGTTGAGGGAGATGGATAAGGTTGCCTATGTGAGGTTTGCCTCTGTTTACAGACAGTTCAAAGATATAAACGAGTTTCTTCAGGAGGTGAGGTCGCTTTTCAAGCATAATTAGGATTGAACACTAGATTATCAGACTGTAAGGCATTTCTTAATGGTATCGATTATCTCAAAGGTATCAAAGGGCTTCTCATAATAACCTTTGACCCCTTGTTTTTCGATCTTTTTTTTAAATCATCAGAACCATAAGCAGTGATAACTATGACCATTGTCTCGGGCGATGTCGCTCTCATATCCTTGAGAAGATCCACCCCATTGATGTCTCCAAGACGGAGGTCCAGTATAACGAGATCAAACCGTCTCTTTTTTAGCTTTTCCCTGGCCTCACTGCCGTTTTCAGCATCCACAACAGTAATACCCTCCTTTTTTAAAGCCCTTGACAGGAGGAGTCTTATTAGTTTCTCATCATCGACTACAAGCACCCCGGACATAGCTTTAAATAAACATAGCAAAGCCTATGCTAACATCATTTACGTGATAAGTGCTTAAATAATCGAAATATTTTGGTTAAGGCTTGTTCTAAGAGTGCGAAATAACCCACTGAACTGGTCAATTAACCCATTTCGATAGGCAGAATAACCCTGAAGGTCGTCCCCTTTTCGTTGCTTTCTAATACCGAGATCTTACCGCCGTGAAGCTCCACGAATCTCTTGCTGATAGAAAGTCCTATTCCAAGCCCCCTTGTCTTTGTCGTATAGAAGGGCTGAAATATCTTATCCTTTATCTCTTCATCGAGACCGTGACCTGTGTCAGAAACATCCGCTATTACGGAGCTATCTGTATGAAAGGTCTTAAAGCTCAATATCCCGCCTTCTGGCATTGCATCAAGGGCATTTATTGCGAGATTAATAAATACCTGTTGCATCTGTAAAGGGTCGATCTTGATATCAGGTAATGACCCATCGAGATCTCTGACTATACTGACCTTATGGATATTCTTATGTAGTTTATGGCGCGTGAGAAAAGAGATGGCTGTATTTATTACCTCATTTATACAGGCCTTTATGCACTGCGGAGAAGGTGGACGGGCATATTCGAGGAAGCTCCTCGTAAGTACATCAAGTTTTTTAATCTGAAAAAGGCTTTCATCAAAAACAGCCCTATCCTCATCGGAGAGGCTCATTTCCCTGCCAAAGAGTTCCAGAGTTCCTTTAATCCCTGTTAGTGGATTTTTTATCTCATGGGCAAGTCCTGCCGCTACCTCAGCCATCATCTGTGTCTGCTCCATATTCCTTGATACCTCAATATACCTGCTCAATTCCTCAGCCATTCTGTTAAAGGACCTTGCCACTGTCGAGAATTCTCCTGGCAGACTTTCTGTGACCCTGTAAGATAGATTACATTTAGAAAAGGATTCTGCTCCCTTGAGCAACTCCTTAATGGGTTTTATGAATAACCTGTCTAACCCGATGCTAACAGAAATGATTATAAGAAAACCAGCAAAAAGGAATAGTAGTAGATCCCTTTGTCGCAGATTAAGGGTGATTAGCATATAAACAATTGTCAGGAAATATACAAAAATTAGACTTAGGATTATTGCTATCCCTTTTCTCAAGACTTTATCCCCCGAATGAATTAGAATATAATAAATACAGGAATAAATTCAATTTTAAAGGGGAATGAAAGTGGGTGAGAAAAGATCAGGAAAGGAAGATTTGTCGTTGAATAAAGAACAGATTATAGATCTAATGGAAAATCTTTACGAGGGTATGTATATTGTTGACAGGGATTGCAGGGTTATTTACTGGAACAAAGGGGCTGAGCTTATAACAGGTTACAGTTACGAAGAAGTTCTCGGCAGGAAATGTTCTGATAATATGCTTTCCCATATTGATGAGAAAGGTAATATCCTGTGTGGAGATGGTTGTCCCCTCAAGTTGAGCATGATAGACAGAAGGGTTCATGAGATAGAGGCATTTCTTAGGCACAGGGATGGCCACAGGGTTCCTGTATCGATCAGGACGTACCCCATTATCAATGATGATCTTGTGTCAGGGGCTGTTCAGGTTTTTGTTGATAACTCTTCCAGAATAGCATCTTTGCATAAGATAGAGGAACTCCAGCGGCTTGTCATAATTGATCACCTCACTGGTCTTACAAACAGGCGTTTCATCGAGATGAGCCTTGAGGCAAGGCTCAATGAGATGCAGAGATATGGATGGCCCTTTGGTGTTCTCTTTATAGATATTGATAATTTTAAGAGTATCAACGATCTTTATGGTCATGAAACTGGTGATAATGTACTAAAGATGATAGCCCAAACCTTTATCAGTAATTCGAGGCCATTTGATGTAACAGGGAGGTGGGGTGGAGAAGAGTTTGTCTCTATTATCTTCAATGTTGATAGGGAAAGGTTATTCGATGTAGCAAATAGGTTAAGGATACTCATAGAACAATCTGTAATGACTGTAGATTCTGTAATATTAAGGGTCACTGTTTCCGTGGGTGCAACATTGGCGAATTCAGAGGACACTATCGAAAGTCTCATTAGGAGGGCAGACAGGCTAATGTACCATGCCAAGATATCAGGCAAGAACAGGGTCATGATCGATTAAAAAATTTTACTATCCTTTTCTTAGCTGCCTCGAATCCATCTTTTCTCAGGGTATCGAATATCTCCCGAGAGGCGAGGTATTTAAGCATATCTTCTCTCTCTTCCTTGTTTTTGATCCTCGATTTTATTCGATCCCTTATCTTTTTTATAAAATTGAGATATCGGGAGAATTCAGGATTGTATATGGCCTTAAGTTCCTTTCTTATCCTCTTAGAAAATGCAGGGCTACTTCCACATGTAGAGATGGCGATCTTAAGGTCGCCCTGTTCGAATACAGAAGGGACGATAAAGCTACATAGTTCAGGATTGTCAACAACATTCAGAAGGATATTCTTATCTTTTGCCTCAGCATAGATCTTTCTATTAATCTCTTCTGAATCCGTTGCTGCGATAACCAGGAATGAGGATTTCAGATCGCCTTTCCTGTATAATCTGGGGATATGCTTTATCTTTCCCCTATCCCTGTAATATTCGAGCCTTTTTGTGATATCTGGGCTAATAACAGTCACATCAGCACCATTCTTTATTAAGGAGAGGCATTTCCTCTCAGCAATCTTTCCTCCTCCAACAATGATACACCTCTTTTTCTTAAGGTCAAGGTAGATTGGATAATAGGAATCAGTTGATTGAGGAGAGTGCCTTCTTCGCCTCTTTTGTAATCCTGTCATCGGGATATTTCTCTATCAGGAGGTTCAGGTATTCCTTTGCCTTATCCCTGTTGCCTGTGTTTTTCATCGAAAGGGCCAGGTAATAGTAAACAAGGGGCATCTTTTTATAATCAGGAAATCTTTTTAACACTGTTTCAAGCCTCCTGATAACTGAATGATAGGAGCCCTTCTTAAAATAAAAATCAGCTACAAGGAATTCATACTCGGCCATGATGTTCCTGCACTGCTGCATCTTTATCTCAACAGCCTCTCTATAAGGATTTCTCGGGAATCGCTGCATTAATTTCTCAAACTCCTGAAGGGCCTTTTCTGCAGCTGCATATCCTCTTTCTGGACCCTCAATCTGAGAAAAATAGACCATGGCAACCTGATACTGGGCATATGAGGCATATTTGTTATCCGGATAGAGGTCGAGGAACCTCCTGTATTCATCAATGGCAATATCGTATTCCTCATCCCTGAAATAGGAATCCGCAAGCTTAAGTTGTGCAATGGGAGCGTATTCTCTTGATAGATCCCTGTTTTTCACCTCGAGGAGAATCTTCCTTGCCTCCTCAAAGTCCTTTTTTTCGATCAGTTCGTTGGCCTTTGCCAGCAGCTTGTCAGGTTCAAAGGTATCGGTTGACCTAACCTCCTTCTTTCCTGAACATGACAGAAGGGATATTAATAGGAATATAAAGAAGAAAGAGACTAATCTTAACCTCCCGATCATATAATATTAAAAGTCTTACGGGTACAAAATGTCAAGGCCATAGGTTGGGTTGGTATATTAATCGGCTTTGTAATCTTCACGGATTGTGATATAATTCTGAAAAGGAGGTCACTGCGGTCCAAAATAAAGTGACAGAGGTTATTTATATGGGCATAAGACCTCAAAACACAAAAGAAAGAAGGGTCTCATGCCCATTTAACATTTATCTTGGACAGAAAGGAGGTGATTATCGTGAAGATAAAGAAGGTCACTAAGAGGTCAGGAACGACCTGCAAGTGCAAGGGTTCATGTTAGAGAAGGAGATAGAATAAGAGGATTGAAAGGAATATTCGGTACCAGCCGAATACTCTCAGATCGTATCTGCCGAGTATGTATATGAATGTCTTCACAGCTAACAGGGCTGAGATGAAGGAAACAATGAATCCTGTTGCAAAGATTGAGATGTCCGAGAGACTGAGAAAAGAAATGCTCTTATAGAGATCATAGGTTGATGCTGCAATTATTACAGGCACCGCAGCGACAAAGGAATACTCGGCAGATGTCTTTCTATCAATTCCTGAATACATACCACCAAGTATTGTTGATGCTGCCCTTGACATGCCAGGCCATAGGGCTAAGCACTGGAATAAACCAATAAGTATTGCTTCCTTTGAGTCAAGATTGTCTATCCCTGTTTTTCTGAATCCCCTATCCCTCATTGCATATTCTGTTATCACCATCCATAATCCTCCCACGAAGAGGCCTATTGCAACTGTCAGGGGTGAAAAGAGGTGTTTTTTTATAAAGCCATGGGCTAAAAGCCCGGTTATCGCTGCCGGAATTGTTGTAAGTGAAAGCAGAGTTATTGCCTTTTTTCCGTAAAAGCCTTTCTTCTTCCATTCAAAGAGTCCTTTGAATCTGTCCATGTAGAGTATAAGGATTGATATAATTGCACCCAGTTGAATAAATACCTCAAATGTGGCTGCCTTCTGCCCTTTGAAACCAATGGCATGACCTGCCAGAATAAGGTGTCCTGTTGATGAGACAGGTATGAATTCAGTGAGCCCTTCAATAAGGCCTAGTATTATAGCTTGCGAAATTTCATGCATGAAAGAAAAGTATACTATAAGAAAAGGTATAATTGAAACAACAGATGAGGTAGTGTAAAATCTTTTGTGTAAAATCTTGAAGTAAGAAAAAGGAAGGGGTCCCCAAAAAATCAAAGATTTTTTGGGGTAATAGTAGGGTGTATACTCCATTGTTATATTAAGGAACGAAAAGAAAGAAGGATACACCCATGTCAGAGAAAG
>JBBIPQ010000014.1:0-28031 GCA_037442785.1 Nitrospirota bacterium | reverse complement strand
CCCTTAGAAAATAAGCTGCCGTAACCAGGGAGCCTGTCCTGCCACCGGTATTCTTGATGTCAGCAAAGTCACTCTTGAGGTACTCACTGTATTCATCAAAGAGTGGCATAGGCCAGACCCTTTCATAGGTGACCTCCCCGATCCTCTTCAATCTCTCTATCAGTCCTGGATCATTTCCCATAACTGCTGCTGCCTCATTGCCAAGGGCAATAGAACACGCCCCTGTGAGGGTTGCTATATCTATTATAGCCTGAGGATCGAATCTTTTTGCAAATCCTATTGCATCAGCAAGTATGAGCCTGCCCTCGGCATCGGTGTTTATTATCTCCACAGTCTTACCAGAACATGTCCTTACTATATCTCCCGGTCTTGTGGCATGTCCTCCTGGAAGGTTTTCTGTAGCAGGTAAGATCCCGATTATATTCAGGGGCATCCCTGTCTCTGAGGCAAGTTTTATAAGACCCATAACAACAGCACCGCCTGCCATGTCATACTTCATCTTTTCCATACCTTCACCTGGTTTTATGGATATACCACCGCTGTCAAAGGTGATGGACTTACCAATAAGAATTAGTGGCCTCTCCTCAGAACCCCTATAATGAAGGATTATGAACTTTGGTGGCTCTGAAGAACCCTTTGATACAGCAAGATACGCACCCATGCCTTCTCTTTCAGCATCCTCCTTATCAAGGATCTTCACGGTGGCCCTTTCATTGGCCATTGAGAGGGCTATCCTGGCAAGTTCTGAAGGGGTCATATCATTGGCAGGCGTATTTATCAAATCCCTCACAAAGTTTACGGAATCTACAACCCTTTCTGTCCATCTTATCGAATCGAGCAGGTCTGCCTTCGTTTCAGTAAGCAAGACAACCCTACTTAGTTCTGATGAAGCAGGCTCTTTCTTTACATATCTCTCAAACCTGTAAAGAGATAGCATCCCCCCTTCAAGAAAAGGAATCGGAGAAATACCAAGGGAATCGAGATACCTCAGGGAGAGGGCTGCACTATTTATTATCTTGAGACTCCTTAAGACAGAGAAGGAACTTCCTCCAGCCCTTCTGACCTTCTCCTCGTTAATAGCCCTTCTTTTACCAAGCCCAGCAAGAAGTATCCTTTGAGCCTTTATCCTCCCCAGGGTATGTATGAGTAAGGTCTGATCTTCCTTGCCCTCGAATTCTCCCTTATTCAGTATATCTCCTATTAGACCTTCCAAAGAGTCGTTTATATCTTTATAAATAGAGGCATCATCTCCTTCACTCAGTGGAAGGATCAGGGCATCTGTTTCGATATCTGATTCGCTAATGTCGATTAATTCTATCTGCACCGATTTAAAACTATTGGATGAGCCTTCCGTTATGCATCCTCAGGACCCTTCTTGCCTCATTCGCAATCGTAGAGCTATGGGTAACAACGATAAAGGTTATACCTTTTTCTTCATTCATTCTCTTGAAAAATCTGATAACCTCCGCCTCTGTTTCCTCATCAAGATCACCCGTTGGCTCATCCGCAAGTATTATCTCAGGATTATTAATGAATGCCCTTGCAATGGCAACCCTCCGCTGCTGCCCCCCTGACAATTGCGATGGATAGGCATCAATCTTATCACCTAAACCCATGGAATCAAGAAGCCTTATTGCCTCCTCCCTTATCTCCTTTCCATTCTTCTTCTCAGGACTGAATACAACAGGAAGCATCACATTTTCGAGGGATGTAAGGGTAGGA
The DNA here is from genome assembly GCA_037442785.1 of Nitrospirota bacterium. GTDB lineage: Bacteria > Nitrospirota > Thermodesulfovibrionia > Thermodesulfovibrionales > UBA9159 > JBBIPQ01. The sequence goes on along the minus strand of JBBIPQ010000014.1, from coordinate 26,309 downwards.
ATCAGGCTCGAAAACTGAAAAACAAAGTTGAGCTTTCTGTTTCTGAACTCTGAGAGCCTATCATCATCAAAGGAGAGTATGCTCGTTCCATCAATAAGTATATCGCCCTTATCAGGTCTTGTCAGTCCTCCTATGAGGCTCAGGAGCGTAGTCTTTCCGCTGCCGGAGTGACCAATTATAGATATGTACTCACCCTTCTCACAACTGAATGAAACATTATCAACAGCAATAATCTCCTGATTTCCAGCCCTGTATCTCTTCGTAACATCCCTGACCTCAATCATATCTATTCCCCTTTCCTTATTGCCTCATATGGTTCCATCCTGCTACACCTCATAGCGGGATAGAATGCGGCAGCAATACCAGTGCTTATTGATACAAGCAATGTTATTATTATAGCACTTACCATAAAGATTTTGTCCGGCCATAGATAGGGAAGTTTAAAGGCCTCCATTATGGGCTTTTTAAGGCCGTATAGTAAAAAGCCCCCCATTATAATCCCTGTTATTCCGCCCACTATAGAAATTATAAAGGCCTCTGTTGTTATCAGCGAGAAGACCGATCTCCGCTTTGCCCCTATTGATCTCAATATCCCTATTTCGCGCTGACGTTCATTAACGATCATTGAAAATACAGTGGCGATCAGGATAACCGTTATTATCCATAAGGAAATCCCTATGCCAAGAAGCATCCTGAGTAAGGCAAAGAGTTGTTTCTTCACGCTTCCTATCATATCCTGGGATGCAATGGCCCTGACCCCCGAGATCTCATATTCAACAAAGACCGCCGCCCTCTCAGGGGATACATCAGGGTCAAGTTGAATGAGTATTGTTGAGATTGCATCCTCGCTGACCTTAAGTGGCTCAACAGCGATCTCCTTTGAGGCCCTGATCATATCCCTGGCTGTCTCAAAGGTCATAAAAACGCCATGGTCTATGTATTCGAGGCCTGTGTCGGAAAGATTACCAACAACCTTTAGGGATCTCCCATAGAATTTCATGTCATCTCCCTTTGCAACTGGTATAGACCTGCCTATTATTATCTCATCCTTGCCGAGTGGTCTTTTGATCGATTCCTGTAACCATGGCGTGATCGTAAAATCCGTGGCAGGATCAAAGGCAATAAGAAAGGCATCAACCTGGGTGCAGCATTCATACTGAGTCCCTTTGAGAAAGAGTTGAGGTGTTGCAGCCTTCACTCCCTTAATCCTCTTCACCTTCTCGAGATTTTCAAGGGGCATATAAAAAACAGAAGGGGTTCCAGCGATTAATGTTGTCTTTATCTTATCCTCATAACCTTCTGGAACTACCATCAGGTCAGCCCCGAGCCTTTTTGTGCCGAGACCGATACTGTTCAGAACACCCTTCATGCTAACTGCACCAGCAAAGAGCAGACCCGAGACAAGGGTGACAGAAAGTATTACCGCAATACTTCTGAAAAGCCTCCTTCTAATATTTCTTGCTGCGTAAAGAAATAGATTCATTTTGCCTTAATAGTATAACATTTCAGTCCTGTAAAAAAAAGACAGTTTCTATCAGGATTTCTTATAAAAAAAGCCCGCCCCAAAAGTATGGGGCGGGTGCTGGAGGGGTTAGAATCACTTCTCCCATGCTATCTGGATACCGCAGATAAATACTTCTCTCTCCTTGCCAGCCTTAGGATTAACACCATAGGCATTATGGCAGGATTTACACATCGATATACTGCCAAGGACCTTCTTTGTCTGCATGTTCACAACTATGTACTCTGAATCCTTGTATTCTGTTGCAGGGACCCGTCTTACCGCTGCTATGGCGTACTTACCATCAGGAGTAGTAGCCACATCATGTACATCGTAATCCTCGCCAAATACAACCGTATCAGCAATCTTCATCTTCTTTGTATCTATCACATAGAATCTTCCATCTGCAGGCTGTCCCGCTACAGCCCCTGTTGATGCCTGATAGAGCAATTTCCCGTCAGGACTCAGCCTCGCCCTGTGAAGAAATTCCTTTCTCCCTGTTCCTATCTCCTTTATCCTCTTACCTGTAGCTGCTTCGTACACATATACCTTGTGGTCCTTCATATCAGAGGTCCATACATACTTCCCATTCTCAAGGACCTGAACACCGCAGAGATAGGTGGTTTTGTAAAGCCTGTCCATAAGCTTTGGGTCTATCGGATTCTTCACATCAAAAACATGGACGTCACCCTGAGCCATAGAACTCAGATAAAGCCTGCCATCAGGTCCATAATGGCTACCACAAAATCTCGTCGGTTTATCAAAGACCTTCTTTTCTGCAACGACCTTCGGATTCCTCTTATCAGTTATATCAACTGTATAGAGGGTGCTCGTATCCCATGTTGGATAGTAAATGTATTTTTGGTCAGGAGACATCTCAATAGCATCAGCCTGCTCGTTATTCGGCATAGGCAACCTTCCAGCAACAGAGCCTGATATCATCTCTCTGTTAGGGTCAATTGTAATGGTAGTAAATACCATATGACCACCACGGGTTGCTGAATACACAGTCCCCTTGTATATCTTGTTTGTGCTTTCGGCCGTTGATCTTGAGGGTATCCAGAATAAGTAAAGGACCGCCGCGACAATCGTTAAAGAACTAACTACGACTATACCTTTTAAACCCTTTCTTTTTAATCTCATGCTTACCTCCACTGGTTAATGGTTAATACCTTATTAATCACCAATAACTGATGACCGATTCTATTTATCAAAGCCTATTCTCACCTCCCCCTTTTTTTGAGTAAAAAAGCAATTCTTGTGCCTGTCATTTAAGCAGTGAATTGGCCGATGAGTGAAACAGTAAAGAGAAAAAAATATTCAAGCAAAAACTATCTGTCTACGCCGATTGAGAAAAAACTATGTCTAACTGAGAAAGACACATGCATATTTGAGCCTTAATTATTTTGATGATCAGTTTTTTTAAGTAATTTAAATCTTTAATTAATAAAGCAAAATACTATAGCAAAATGTTGTAAGCTATGGCATTTTGCTATACTTCAAGTCCCATCGACTTCAGCTTCCTCAGAAGGGTACTATAATCGATCCCGAGTATCCTAGCTGCCCTGCTCTTGTTGCCATTAGAAGCCTTAAGAACATGCTGAATATGTAGCCTCTCCACCTCTGAAAGAGTAAGGCTCTCAGGATAAAAAGTAGCTTTAAGGTCAGGCCCTTCTCTGTCATTCACTACTTCTGGAGGGAGGTCATCAGTGCCAATAATATTATCATCAGTAACCGTTATAGCCCTTTCTATCACATTTTCGAGTTCCCTTACATTGCCATCCCATCGGTATTTGATCAAGCAGCCTTCTGCCTCCTTTGAGATTGTTATGTTTTTCCCTGATGAGTACGAGAATCTCTTTATGAAATGCCTGATCAATAATGGTATATCATCCCTCCTCTCCCTTAAAGGTGGAATTTCAATGGGTATTACATTCAATCTGTAATAAAGGTCCTTCCTGAAAAGACCCTTCTCTACTGATTCCCTTAGGTCCTCGTTAGTGGCAGCGATTATCCTCACATCAACAGTGATCAATTCCTTACCACCGAGCCTCATAAAGGTTCTCTCCTGAAGAAATCTCAGAAGTTTCACCTGCATCATTGGACTTATGCTGCTTACCTCATCAAGGAAGACCGTTCCCTTATCAGCGGCCTCAAAGAGCCCTGTCTTTCTGTTTACAGCTCCTGTAAAAGCCCCCTTTTCATATCCAAAGAGTTCCGATTCGAGCAGATCATCCGGTAGGGCGCCACAATTTATAGGTATAAAGGGATATTCTGCCCTTTTACTTCCAGAATGGATCGCCCTGGCAACGAGTTCTTTTCCTACCCCGCTTTCTCCTATTAAAAGGACGGTTCCATCAGTATTTTTTACCTTTTCTATCATCGAAAAGACATGTCTCATGGCCTGGCTTGTGCCAATGATCTCCTTTGATGTCCCGTCGAGCCTTTTCTTTAGACCTATGTTTTCTAATCTAAGATTCTTAGTCTCGATAGCCCTTTTCACTACTATGAGGAGGTGTTCAGGATCAAAGGGTTTGGGTATAAAGTCATAGGCACCTGCCTTAATCGCCCTTACAGCGGATTCTACTGATGAATAAGCTGTTATTACAATCACAAGGGTATCCTTATCAAGAGTCTTAACCCTTTCTATTACCTCAAAGCCATCGGTATCGGGCATCATAAGATCCGTTATCACTATATCCACTGAGCCGTTTTCAAGCCTCTTTAATGCATCCCCTGGCCTGAGATAGGTCTCAACAGAATATCCCTCAGGTTCGAGAGACCTCTTCAATATCCTGAGCATCGTCTCTTCATCATCAATTGCTAATATCCTGATTTGCCTTTCCATCAATCTATAGGCAGCCTGATAATAAACTTACTGCCCTCCCCCTTTTTGCTCTGCACCGATATGTCTCCACCATGGTTCTGGATTATGCTATGGCTTATAGCAAGACCCAGGCCAGTACCCTCTCCAACCTTCTTTGTTGTAAAAAAAGGGTAGAATATCTTATCCTTTATCTCTTCATCAATACCGCAACCTGTATCCGAAACCTCTATACCAACATAATTATTTCTAGGCCTCGAAACCTTGACGATAATCCTTCCCTCTGATTCTATGGACTGAATCGAATTCCTGATAAGATTGTTAATGACCTGACTTACCTGAAGTGGATCAATGTTCATATAAGGCAGATTCTCTTCTGTTTGAACCATAATCTCTATTTTCTTTGAATCGAGCATATTCTTTGCCGACCTTACAACCTCCTCGACTAAATCCTTAATGGACACCCTTTCCTTCTCAGGAGGAGATTGCCTTGAGTAAAGTAGAAGGTCCTTTATTATCCTTCCACACCTATCAGCATTCCTTATAATAGTATCAAGATCGGTCTTCAAACCATCATCAGAGACATCGCGCCTCATCAACTTGGCAAGGCCTATAATATTCCCAATGGGATTATTAATCTCATGTGCAATGGCAGCAGCAAACTTACCAATCGATGCGAGTCTTTCTGACTGGTTTAACCTTTCCTCCATCTCCTGCAGTCTCTCAAGGTTCTCTGCCATCCTGTTGAATGCAATGGCAAGTTCCCCGAGTTCATCGCCTGACCCTGCCTCTATCTTGTGATGAAAATCACCCTTGCCTATCCTCTCAGCGCCTTCCTTTAGCCTTATGATGGGCAGGGTAAGCCTTTTCAAGATCATAGAGACAATGATACTCGAAATAGAGGTTATAAGTAAGAAGATTATAAACAGGGTTAGGTGAGCCTTTGCCACCAACTGGGGAAGATAGTTTTCCTTGAGTATATACATGTCACCGACTATATCTCCTGAAACGCCATTTATCGGGAACTTAATGAGCTGGAAGTCATCCCGACCTGAAAAAAGAATATCTCTTAAGCTAAAATCTGATGCTCCCATATAGGTGGATGTAACTATCCCACCTCTCTTATCGGTGATCACTATTTCTGTATCACTCAATCCCTTTATCTTCTGAAGGAGGTTCTCATCAAGGAGTATCCCTGATGATATGGTGCCTATCAATTGATTCTCATTATAATAGATAGGGGCTGCTGCCTTAATCATCAAACCCCTCTCGGTCAGTTCTATGCCCGACATCGTTCTTCCCTGAAGGGCATTGTATATCAATGTATCCTTTGACCTGTCAATATCAAATCTTTCGGGTTCCTCTGCAGATGCAACCACCCTGCCCTCAGAGTCGCATAATTCAATAGAGCTTATATCAAAGGAACGAAAAAGCCTTGATACTGCCTTCAGGGGATGTTCCCTCTCTCCTGAAAGTTCTGTATGGTAAAAGAGGGTATCCTTAATCTCCCTGTCATTACTGAAAAGTTTGGTATAATTGGTGACCTTACTCTCATAATCATCAAGGAGTTTAGAAACAAGATTCTTAACGCTTCTTAGATGGTACTGTTGCTGTTTTGTCAGGGCTTCCTTGATTAGATTTGCTACTATGGGAAGGGTAGTAACGGTAATCAGGATTATGATGGCAAATATAATGAAGATAATCTTGTATCTTATAGATAATCTATGCCAGAACCTCATCGAATCCTTCCAAATCTTTTGCCGATAACCTCCTGTCCCTCGGGACTGAGAACAAATTCAAGAAACCTCCTGGTCCATCCCGATGGAGATCCCTTAGTGATTAGATAGAGATCCCCTGTGAGCCTGTATAAACCCTTTTCTATATTAATGGGCGTTGGCTCGATTCCATCAACCCTCAAGATCTTGACCCTTGCCTTCTCCGCAAAGATCTTGCTCGTTATTCCTATTGCTGCTGGGAACCTCTCAACATACTCAACCACCTCTTTATCGGTTTGAACAACTATTGCCTTATCTGATAACTTCTTTATACCAAGGACCTTCCTGACAGGTTCTTCCATATCCTTACAATGTTCACGGAATATCAACGCTATGGGTCTGTCCATTCCACCAAGCTGACGCCAGTTGGTAATACTGCCTGAATGAATCTCTGAGAGTTCCTTTAAAGTTATATTGGTTAGTGGATTTGAAGGATTTACTATAACAGCCTTTATATCCACCGCTACCCTGTGGGGGATAATGTCTTCCTGCCTCTTTAGATTCTCGCTTATCGGACAGCAGGTTCCTCCGAGGTCAAAGCCCTTTCTCGTCACTGCCACAATCCCGTCAGTGCATCCACCGCCCTTAATAAGCATCCTCTTGCCATATCTCCTTTCAAAGGCCGTTGCAAGATCATCAAGAACACCATGAGTAAGTATATGGGTTCCCTGATAGGCAATAAGGGTTCCAGCCAATCTCCTTGATTCGCTGGAACCCCCCTCTGAAATATTAGTAGCAATAAGGAATATCAACAATGAAGGCAGTAAGATAGGGAAAAGACGGGTAAGCCTGTTATCGTCCTTCCATACCATACCTTATAATAACATGCCCAGGGACTGGTTTGACAGACAATCCCTTCTCTCCCATTATGCTATAATCAAACAGGAAATGATAATGAAACACAGGGGTCACGAAGAAAAAAGGCCTAAGAAGGGTGTCTATATACTACCCAATACCTTAACCCTCTGTGGGATGTTCTGTGGCTTCTTCGCCATCCTCTCAGCGGTCAACGGCAATTACCTTTACGCTGCCTGGGCAATAGTGATTGCAAATATCTTTGATGGCCTTGATGGCTGGATAGCAAGGCTCACCAACACAACAACCAGATTTGGCATAGAACTCGATTCGCTCTCGGATCTCGTTGCCTTCGGGGTCGCCCCATCCGTGATGATATATAAATGGGCCCTCATACCCTTTGGAAGGCTCGGATGGGCTGCAGCCTTTCTCTTTGTTGCCTGCGGGGCCCTCAGGCTTGCAAGATTTAACATACAGACAGGTGCTCCTGGGTCAAAGGCATTTAAGGGAATGCCGATACCTGGGGCTGCAACTGTGCTGGCTTCAATAGTCATATTCTATCATGAATTCTACACCCATCCTCCAGACAGGAATATATTTTTTCTTATCATAACCATCCTTTTATCGTTACTCATGGTAAGCACTGTTCGTTATCATGGGCTGAAGGAGATCGACTTCAGGGAGAGAAAGCCCTTCTGGTTCCTCATTGTCTTTGTAATGATACTCTTTGTACTGTTTGTTCATACATCAACAGCCATATTCATCTTTGCAATGATATATCTGTTCTGGGGTATAATAGAAAATACAATCCTTTTCCTCCGTAAGAGAAGGATAAAAGGGTTGGAACAACAGGAGGTACATAAGGACCATCTCGAACAGCAACAAGAAAAGAGTGAGGAAAGGTGAAATGAGAATCATAAAGATCTTTGATACAACCCTTAGAGACGGAGAGCAGTCACCTGGGGCATCAATGAATGTGGATGAGAAGCTTCAGATGGCAAGACAGCTCGTGAGACTCGGTGTCGATATAATCGAGGCAGGATTCCCAATCGCTTCTCCTGGAGATTTTGAGGCAGTCAGCAGGATTGCGAGGGAGATTAAGGGTGCAACCATCGCAGGCCTTGCAAGGGCAAGGGATGAGGATATAGAAAGGGCAGGTGAGGCATTAAGATCTGCTGAATCGGGAAGGATCCATACCTTTATAGCAACCTCAGACATACATCTACAGTTTAAGTTGAGAATGACGAGAGAGGATGTGCTTGAAGCAGCGACCAGGGCCGTAAAAAAGGCAAGGCAGTATACAGATGATGTGGAATTCTCCGCTGAGGATGCAACCCGTTCTGACTGGGATTACTTATGCAAGGTTACCGAAGAGGTCATTAAGGCAGGGGCAAAGACCGTAAATATACCTGATACAGTAGGATATACAGTTCCTCAGGAGTTTGGAGAACTAATCGAATACTTAATGAATAATGTTCCGAATATCGATAAGGCAACTATATCAGTTCACTGTCATAATGATCTTGGCCTCGCTGTTGCCAATTCCCTCACAGCAGTCCTTAAAGGCGCAGGACAGGTCGAATGCACTGTAAATGGGATAGGTGAACGTGCCGGAAATGCCTCAATGGAGGAGATAGTCATGGCCCTCAAGACAAGGCCAAAGTTCTTTAATGCAGATACAAGAATAGTCACTCAGGAGATTTACAAAACGAGCAGACTTGTATCAAAGATAACAGGTATGGTTGTCCAGCCTAACAAAGCTATTGTAGGAGCCAATGCCTTTGCCCATGAAGCAGGTATTCACCAGGATGGTTTCCTTAAGGAACGTTCAACATATGAGATCATGAGGCCTGAGGATGTAGGCATTCCCCAATCTAAGCTCGTTCTTGGAAAACACTCAGGAAGGCATGCCTTTAAGGCGAGGCTCCAGGAACTTGGATATGACCTCTCAGAGGAGGAATTAAACAGGGCCTTTGAAAAGTTCAAACATCTGGCAGATCAGAAGAAATATATCTTTGATGAGGACATAGAGACCCTTGTTTCAGAGGAGGTCTCGAAGATACCAGAGGTTTACAGCCTCGTTGACCTTTCCGTAACGAGCGGGATAAATCTCAAACCCACCGCAGCCCTGAAACTGAGGGTAAATGAGAGCATAATTGAAAAGATGGAGCATGGTGACGGTCCAGTAGATGCTGTCTATAAGGCTATTGCTGCCATCACAGAGACAAGGAGCAATCTTCTAAAGTTTGAGGTTAAGAGCATTACAGGTGGGACTGATGCCCTTGGTGAGGTAACGGTATCCCTTGAAGAGGATGGAAGGACCGTGAGAGGTCACGGAGCTGACACGGACATCATAGTTGCAGCAGCAAAGGCTTATATAAATGCTTTAAATAAACTTGCAATCCTTACCCGTAGAAAATTGCAAGCTGGCAAATGAAACTGCAAAAAAGTTGGGGCAGGTAGGAGGGGATACCTGCCCCTGGGGGTTACCTGTATACAAGCACAGGTATCACAGAACCGGAAAGGACCTTCAATGTTACGCTTCCAAGGGCTGCCCTTATTCCGGTCCTGCCGTGGGAGGCCATAAAGATAAGGTCACATTCTCTTTCCCTTGCAACCTTTAGTATCCCCTCTGAAGGGGATATTCCCTCAAGATACAGAGATTCACAGGGAACCCCTGATTCTTGGGCATACCGGTCAATAATATTCAGGTAGTTTTTAGCAACACACTCGAGCTGGCGCTCAAATTTTTCCCTGAACATCTTGCCTTCTTCAGAAACCTCAGGTGACCAGACATCCCATATGCCACCAGGCGTAGGCTCCGGGATAACATAAAGTCCGATAACCCTTGCATTTTGCTCCTTTGCTAAAAGTATCCCCTTCTTTATAGCCTTTTCAGATAGTTCTGATCCATCTGTTGGTAAAAGTATCTTCTTAAACATCTCTGCCCCTATTTCTGTATCGTGTAGATAAATGTCCCTGCCTCTTCCCTCATCTCCAGCAACTTATAACCACTCCTTTCACAAAGGGCGGGAATGCTGTGCTTTGTGCTACTGTCATTTGCAAGGACCTGAAGCACCTGTCCCTTTTCCATGGTCTTTAATGTGTTCATAGTCATGACCATGGGTCTCGGGCATACGAGACCCTTCACATCCAATGTTTTATCTATCGTTATATTCATAAAATCCTCCTATCCTTCCATGTATTTTTTGAATGTTCTTCCTGCAAACCATGTCATGAGCAACGCCCACAGGATTACTATAGAAATCGTAAACGCTACAGCAACTGGATAGCTGCCAAATATCTGAGGGAGATAGACATCTGTTATATTTTTTGAACCATATGGGGCAAATATCGCCTTGAACCATTTTTCCTCTCTCATCGGGAAAAGCCATGAAGAGACACAGATGAGGGTTAAGAGGCCAACCCATATCTTTACCTGTCCCTCAGCAGTCCTCCACAGGCTATCGCTAACACATGCTCCATTGAGGGCCATGCCAAGACCAAAAAGGATCGAACCTATTAGTATTCCGATACCTGCAGGACTCACTGCAAAGATCTCTGCATAGGATATATCAGGGATGGCTATAGCCAGGAGCTTAAATGGCAGGAAACCTATCACTAAGAGGCCATAGAGAAGGGCCATTGCCCTTGACATATCACTGAAGCCTGTCAGGAATGGTTCCCTGTAGGCATAGGCAAAACACATCCCTCCCCTCTGCATGGCAAATCCTGTTAATGTAGCAGCCATGAATGAAAGAGAAAGAGCGGGGTATCCAAGGCTACCAAATCTATAAAGCACTGTAATCATAGCAATTACAAGGAGTATTCCAACAAGGGGTTGAAACCTTATTCCTGCAGGTTCTCCGCCATCTGTATTCGAGGGTATCCTTGGCCATATTGTCTTTGTCCTCTCAAAATATATAAGAGGTCTATAGGCTATACCATCTGCAGTTGCACATGCTAAAGAGGCCATTCGTCGCTTCTCAAGGTACACAATCACCTTCGCCCCAAAAAAGGAACCTATGGTCATCCCTATTACCATTATTATTGCCTGAACCCCCATGGCCCCAAGATTCGTGGTACTAACGATCGGGCATCCAAACTGAAAAACAGCCCCAACACCCATAAGGACACCTCCAACCAGGGCAAGTCCATACTCGAGCTTATCGAGGGGTACCTTGAGGGCAAACTCCTTTGCGAGCAATGCAGCGATAAGGCCCCCAAATAGAATACCAAGCATCGTTCCTGCTGTAGGTTCAAGCAATGGATTAGGGTATTGCACAAAATAGCTTATGGTCTGACCATCAGGCCAGGTATAACCATTAAATGGGTAGTGCGGGAGTCCTATCTTTCCGAGGGCACTATTTATAATTCCTCCCAGTTCCTTCAATCCCAAAAATGTACCCAGAGGTTTTGCCTGATCATAGGGGTTCTCCCCTGAAACGGTCCTTGCAAGGGACCAGGTGGCAACTCCATAGGCTATTATGCCTGAAAGGGCCATAAATATAGCCGCTATCCAGAGTGGCCACTTTTCCTTAAAAAATTTCCTGTACCAGGTTTCCCACCAGCCCTTTATACCAAAATCAAGGTCACTCATGATCTTATCCTCCTTAATTTTTTTTCATTAACATCCGCCAACGCCTGGTGGCAAAAGCATGAAGGGTATGTTACCCTGTCCCAGCACCTTTCCTGTAGCAGAATCCTTCGCTGTTATAGTGAGCTCAAACTTACCAAGGGGCTTACCAGGCGGAACAGAAAAAAGGACAGAGGAACTTGCCATACGATTCTTCACAACCACCTCGTCCTCCATAACATCGATACCAAGGTCTGAGAACTTCTTTGGTATCTCAAATCTGACCTTTTTTACATTTCCAGTTATGGTAAACTCAAAGGGTAGCGTAACCGCTCTGCCAAGGGCTATCTGCGCCCGCGTAATTCCTGGCCGTCTCGCCTTCCACTTAAAATTAGATGCCTCTTCAGCATAGGCGGCTGACACAGAAATATACTTTTTCTCTTCAATCCTCCATCCAGTAATCGGTATTACCAGAAAAGTAAAAACAATCACTGTTACAACTAACATCAATATTTTCATCTTCACCTCTTACCCCCTTTTTTAATTTGTTTCTTCCATCTTCATTTGTTGAGCCTGTTTGGCCAGATCCATCAAAGGCTTATCCAGCGGTGGCAACATAAAACCTAACGCAAGGAAGGCTATTATTATTGCCACCCAAAGCCACGGCAGGGTTAAACCACCTCTTACCTCTCCCATACTTACCTCCTTCTTGACAGCTCAGCCTGTCAGTCACAGGCCAGCTGGCAAATATTACCAGCATATAACCTTATCGTAATTAAAGATATCATCCACAAGATCATCGTATGATATGCCTTTTGCTAATACTGTTACCTTAACCTCGTTGCTCTTGCTGTGGGCATCGATCAATTTTTTTACGGTCTCATCTGGTTCGGCCTTGAGTATATACAGAACCTTCATCCGTTCCTCCTAATAGACAATGATATGGTCTGATTTAAGGATTCGGTCTGCCATCTCCTCAAAGGGTATCTTCAAAAACCCTGAATCCTCTGAGATTGTGGAAAAGGTTGGTATTCCGACTTCCCTTAAACCCTCCAGTTGCAATGTCGTCTCACTGCCTGCGTCAAGAGGTCTTGTGAGATATACCTCGACCCTGTCCTCTAAAATAGTAAGACCTATACTCATCCTGAAGGCCTCTGATTGTCTATCCCGAACTATGATTGCCAATCTTCTTTCCATATCCACCTCCTAAAGCACAATGACCCTATCAGCATCGTGGTTCATAACGGCATTGTTGTATTGACTTCCACAGACTATGTCATCAGGAATCCTCTCCTTGGAGACATTAAGGACATGAGTGCTATGGTCACAAAAGCTCATTGAAATACTATCTTCCCGTGAGAGATTCAGAAAGTCATCATTCTCAAGGAGCCTTACTCCCTCATCCATGGCAAAGATCATAACCTCATGACCTTTCCTGATCGCAGATTTAGCAATCCCGATTATATGACCGAGATTTCTGTCAGTATTAACAAGAATGCCAAGTTTCATTAAATCCTCCTGTCTTCTTTAATAATGTATCAGAGCATTTATCACAGAACCTTCTATCCTTCCTGTCTGTATCGTCAACGCCGAAAGAAAGAAACATAATGCATCTCTTGTTATTACAGTGCCTCAGACCATTAAGATGACCGATCTCATGGATCGCAGTCTTAACAGTTCTATCAACCAACTTCTCGATGGACACATCCCTCTTTAATCTCGCAAGGGAAACAACAGAAATCTTTTTTGTAACATCAGTATATCCAAAGACATAGTCGAGATCAGCATAGTATATATTTAGATCAGTTAGAATGAGAATAGGGGAATCAATTAAAAGATACTCTACATTGTCCACGAATTTTTCAACAGAATACTGCCTTTTAAAGGGCAAGTATAAGCTCTTTTCTTCACCTATCAGCAGGGGGGATAAAGCCCCTGCTGATAGATAGCTTAGGGTTATTTCATTTATAATCCTCTTAGCCAGCATCCTGTCCATATCCATTGTCACAAGCACATTTAGCCGCATGCCTATTCCCGTTATTTTTCCTTACCTTTCTTTAATTTTTCAATCTCCTTTTTCAGCTTTTCAATATCGGCCTTCATCTTAACAAGACCCTCAAGATTTATCCACTGCTCATTTGCAACAGGATAGGGAGGATATATGCTGTTGCCGTAAACAATCCAGGAATCATCATAATTTGCCACATCCTTAAAACCCATGAGTCTCAGTTGAAGGTATGTCAGGGTTGACCGAGAACCTGTCTGGCAGTATCCAATGGTCCTCTTATTCTTATCGAGATTGCCATAGAATTTGTTAAGAAACTTTTCAGGCAGAATCTTTCCTGTCCTTTTATCGTAGGTTAACTCATGGGATACATTAATCGTTGTATTAGGTATATGGCCACCTCTTAGAGAGCGGGATTCCTTACCAGCGTATTCCTTTTCGGTCCTTGCATCTATTAGCTGGATGTCCTTGACCTCCCCTTTTGCGATCTTAAGTATCTCATCTGTTGTTGCAATCCTCGATGGGACCACCTTTGCCTTGAATACAGCAGGCTGAAGATGAACAGGTTCTGCGGATACCGGCTTTCCAGCAGCCTTCCATTCGGTCATACCACCATCTAAGAAATGCACCTTATCATGTCCCAAATATTCGAGTATCCAGAAACCAACTGCCGCATGGACGATCTTCTTTTCGTCTCCATACACAACAACATGCTTATCATTACTGATGCCAGAGTTTCCAAGTATCTTTTCAAGTTGCTCTGGTTTCAATGCCCTCTCTGTCCCATCCCTCAGAGCTTCTCTGCACGAACTTCCAAGAAATACCGCCCCTGGGATATGCTCCTTTTCGTAGTCCTTCTTATCACGACAGTCCAGTATGATCCAGTCTGCCTTTCCAATAACCTTTTCCACATCATCGGGTGTCATAAGAAGATCAGGATTTACCCAGGCAAGGGCATAGCCGTAAAGGGCGACAACGAAACTTACCACCAAAGAAAGGATAAGACTTTGCTTCTTCATTCCCGTTACCTCCTCAGTATTTATTTATACCGAAATAATAAGCAAATATAATACCAGCTACTAATCTCTTGATATTAGGCGATTTCTTGTTTTCAAAAAAACTATTCCTGTCTCATATGGAACAAATCAAATTCCAGTTGTCCCAAAAAGGACAGTTAGGTTATAATAAAAATAAAAATGTCTTGGCTTGACTATCACAATATTGAAGAGGTCCTTATAGCAGCCCTGAGCCTCTCGGTCTCGATCAGGGCATATCTCAACGGCAGGGCTAATGCGCAGGACAAAGAAAACAAGGCAAGGCTCTTCATATATTCTTCAGGCTTTTTCATACTTTCCCTGAGCAGCACAATTCATTCACTAATCCATATCATCCCGCTCAATGAAAATATGCTCTTTCAGACTCTCACAGGGTATTCTCTTGGTTTATTGCTAATTATCCTGTCAATATCCTCCAAGGAACCAGAGAAAAAAACTCTCTTACCCTTTCTTCTTTACATGCCACTCATCGTACTTTTATTACCTGACATATATAATGGCCTACCCGATTTTAAACTTTTTAGACCTCTCATATGGATCGTTTTTGCTTACCTCTCTGGGGTGCTTTTCATACTCCATGTAGCCATGTACCAAAACTCATCCATAAGATCGTTATCATACATGTCCATGGCCTATGCATTATTAGCCATCTCAGGGGTTTTCCTCTTTTTTCCGAGTGCTATCGGGTCAACTCCCTGGCTAAATGGTCATCTGATGAGACCTGTAGGCTTTCTCATAATATCCATATCACTGAAGGAGGATGTCTTCAGATGTCTGAGAGGAAGTATCCTCTATAAGACCCTCTCTGCCTTCTCCCTTCTTGCGGGCATACCTATAATATTTCTTGGTATAACCATACTCTATCAGGAGATAAGCCCTATAGACATAATAGGAAGTCGATTACTCGTCTTTCTCATGCTTCTTATAACATTAATCGTATCTCTTATATTCGGGATAGGGGTCATCACAAGGCTTATTAACCCTATTTTGAATCTAAAGAAAGAGGTCGATTATGTGAAAGAAAAAGGCCTCAGTCACAGGGTTCATATCTCACCATCAAGGGACGAGATAGAAGACCTTGCCACATCCTTCAACAGTATGGTATCAGACCTTGAAAGAAGTGTATCAGAACAGTTACGGCTAAGTCGGCTCGCTGCAACAGGCGAACTTGCTGCCACACTTGCCCATGAGATAAGGAATCCATTAAATGCAATTCAAGGGGCTGCCTCTTACATAAGAAAGAATTTTAGGGGTGCCCTCCTGACAGAATTCCTCAAGATAATTAATGAAGAGGTATCCAGGATAAACAAGTTAACGACCAATCTTTTGAATTTTGCAAAGCCAATAAAACCATATCTATCACCCTCAAATCTGAACGGCATTGTAAAAAATACGGTCGACCTTATCAGGAATGAATTTGATGGAAAGGGTGTTAATCTCTCAATCGAGCTCGATGAGACTTTACCAGACGCACTTATTGATCAAAATCAGATCAAACAGGTTCTCATTAATCTCCTGATCAATGCCCTTGATGCAACGGATTCAGGTGGTTCTGTAAGGATCGTAACTGGTTCATCAAACGGAAGGATAATGGTCAGTGTCATAGACTCGGGCAGGGGAATAAAAAAGGAAGATATCAAGAATATCTTTAACCCGTTCTTCACGACAAAGACCTCCGGTACAGGTCTTGGTCTGGCAATTTCTGAACGGATTGCAAAAGAACATGGTGGAGAGATTACTGTGGAGAGTAACGAAAAAAGAGGAAGCAGATTCAGCTTGTTTATACCTGCTTTGAACCTTGAACCAACGGAGAAGATATGAAGAAAATTATACTAATAGTAGACGATGAGATAAACATGCTCAGGGTACTAAAGGCAACCCTTGGAAAAACTTATGAGATAAAGACAGCCACAAGTGCCAGTGAGGCCCTATCTATTCTTGATTCAGAAAAGATCAGTCTCATCCTTTCAGACTTCAGACTGCCTGATATGGACGGCATAGAGTTACTCAGAAATGTCAAAGACTTTCTGCCTACAGTACCATTCATAATCATAACAGCCTATGGAACCATTGAAAGGGCAGTTGAGGCTATGAAGAAGGGTGCATATACCTACCTTACAAAGCCTGTCAATCTCGACATACTTCATTCAGTGGTCAGGGAGGCCCTTTTAGAGAATGGCTACCAGGAAGGAATAAAATCAGGCGAAGAAGGCCATCAGCTATTGAATCTCATTGGTAAGTCTAAGGCCATGAAAGAGGTCTTTACAATAATAAGGCGAGTGAGTAAGACCGACGCAAGGGTGCTCTTGCTTGGCGAGACAGGGACAGGGAAAGAACTTGTTGCAAGGGCATTGCATTACTCTTCTCTGAGGGCATGTAAACCTTTCATAACTATTGATTGCACTACCATTCCCAGAGATCTCCTTGAAAGCGAATTGTTCGGTTATGATAAGGGAGCCTTCACCTGTGCCTATGAAGATAAGATTGGACTCATTGAGATGGCAGATGGTGGGACTGTATTCTTTGATGAGATCGGAGACCTCGAGTTCTCATTACAGAAAAAACTCCTCAGGTTTATTCAAGAAAAGGAATTCAGCAGGGTTGGTAGCAATAAGAAGATAAAGGTGGATGTCCGGATAATAGCCGCAACAAATAGAGACTTGGAGGAAGCTGTAAAAAGGGGCGACTTCAGAGCGGACCTGTTTTATCGCCTCAATGTTATATCCATATACATACCACCCCTTAGGGAGAGAAAGGAAGATATACCTATTCTGGCCACTCATTTTCTTGATTTTTACAAAAGGAAGATTGGGAAGGATATAAAAGGCATTGATCCCGAGGTGATGAAGATACTCATCGATTATGAATGGCCTGGAAATGTAAGAGAACTTGAAAATGTAATAGAAAGGGCTGTTATCCTCTGTAATTATGACTATATAACAAGGGAAAATATCCCTCAGAAACTATTGAGCCTCACAGATAACAGCATTTCAGGACTTAATGGCGATATAGAATTTAATCTCCTTGAGATAGAAAAAAAAGTGATACTTTCAGCACTTAGCAGATCATCCTGGAATCAGTCAATGGCATCAAGGCTACTTGGTATAAGCAGAAAGCAACTCAGGACAAAGATGAAAAACCTTGACATCCCCGTTTCACCTCCGTAGGGAAGGACCTTATATAAAACTTCAGAGTTTAAAATACATTAAATCTGTGATAAATTATTATATGAAAAGATATTTATTGGTAAACGGACTTGCTTTAATATTAATCCTGGTCATGTCAGGTTGTTCTCAAAAACCTCCTGATATACGGATCAGCGACGTTGTTGCCATCCCATCACCTGTAATGAAAGGTGTTGTTTCCGTATTCATGAGGATAAGTAACGATGGTGGAAGTGATCACCTCATAGATGCAAGAACAGATGGTGATGGTTCCATCGTTGAACTTCATGATATAAAGGATGGCAGGATGGTTAAGGTCAAGGACATAAAGATTCCAGGAAAGGGAAAGGTCGAGATGATACCTGGAGGACTTCATATCATGATCTTCAATCTTCCGGACAGCATTATGAATGGAGATGCAATAAAACTCCACCTGAAATTTAAAAGATCAGGTGAGAGATCGATAGAGGTAAAGGTACACCAGAAATCAGTCAATTAAGGAGGTACAGATGAAGAAGATTTTAGTAGTAATAGTTTCTATCATGTTGGTGGTTCTTTCATACTCAATCGTAAACTCAGGAGAACATCAGCACGGTCATGAATGCATGAAAAAGGACTGTAAATGTATGGCGATGGGTTCCAGCAAAACTGAAGAATCTCGAGAAGCCTCAAGCCATTCTCACGGTCAGCCCATGGGATCTTTACAAGATGACATCAAGGCCTTTCCATCCTGCAACTACTGTGGCATGGACAGGGATATGTTCTCCCATAGCAGGATGCTGATAGAGTATGAAGATGGTACATCTGCTGGGACATGTAGCTTACACTGCACTGCCATAGAATTGGCTGTAAATATCGATAAATCAATAAAGACTATTAAGGTAGGGGATTTCAATATCAGGAAACTCATAAATGCGGAGAAGGCAACATGGGTAATTGGTGGGAACAAGCAAGGGGTCATGACAAAAAGGGCAAAATGGGCATTTGAAAATAGAGAAGATGCGGAGGCCTTTATAAAGGACAATGGCGGAAAGCTCGCAACATTTGATGAGGCCCTGAAGGCTGCATATGAGGATATGTATGATGATATAAAGATGATAAGGGAGAAGAGAAAGATGAGAGGCCATCAGCACAAACATTAAACGGGGGAAAAATGAAAATATTAAGGCACGTTATCAATATTGTCCTTATTGCTGGTCTGATATCTTACTCTTTTACTGCCTTATCTGCGGAGAAGAAGCCCCCTATAAACCCTTCAAGGAATGATAAATGCCCTGTTTGTGGGATGTTTGTTTATAAATATCCTGACTGGACAGCCCAGATATTATTCAAAGATGGCTCTTATGCAGTCTTTGATGGAACAAAGGATATGATGAAATACTACTTTAATATCAAGCGATATAGCTCAAGGAAGACTTCTGATATAGAGGCAATGTATGTAAAGGACTATTATAGTCTTGACTATATAGAGGCCAGGAAGGCCTTTTATGTTATTGGAAGCGATATTCATGGACCAATGGGCAAAGAACTGATACCCTTTGAAAAAGAATCGGATGCAAAGGTATTTATGAAAGACCACAGGGGTCAGAAGGTGCTGACCTTTCAGGAGATAAATACCGAGATATTCAGGCTTCTGGAATAATGAGAAGGTCCTCCATTTTTTTTATTATAGTCCTGTCTGGCCTAATTGGACTCTGTCTGATCCTTCTTCATTCCTCCGTAACTATTAGAGAACGAGAGGACGAACTCCATTTAAAGGCCGAGATGGTCAAGGTCCTTGGACTCACTGACCTCTGTCTCTTTACAGAGGCAAGATACACAAGAAACCCATCAGTAGCAGACATCCATACCCCCTTTCAGGATTACCCGTTCTCCCTTGAACATTTTCCATCGGGTTCATTAATGAAACCTCCAGGGCATATAAAAAAATGAACAGACTCAGGAATATACTGGATTTCACGATTTCTTCCCTTATGAGAAGAAAGGGGAGAAATATAGCACTCATAGTTGTTTACACCTTTGTCGTCTTTATACTTGCATCTGTAATCTTCTTCACAGAGGCGTTA
This sequence comes from Nitrospirota bacterium, assembly GCA_037442785.1. Classification (GTDB taxonomy): domain Bacteria; phylum Nitrospirota; class Thermodesulfovibrionia; order Thermodesulfovibrionales; family UBA9159; genus JBBIPQ01. The sequence continues at coordinate 6,548 of JBBIPQ010000014.1, read as the reverse complement.
AGAAGAGAAGCCACCACAATCCTCAGGGATGCCCCAGAGATAGTGGTCCAGAGGGTCATAGCTGGAAGACATGACCTCATACCATTAAGATACATTGATAAGATCAAGGCTATACCAGGGGTTCGTTCTGTTAAAGGAAGATTATGGGGATATTATTTTGATCCTCTATCAGGTTCTAATTACACCTTAATAGTGGTTGATCCTAGAAATTCACTCTCAGGAGTTAATCATGGGGACATCAAAGAGGGGACTATAATTATTGGCAGTGGCATATCAAGGTCACGCATTGTTCATGAAGGAGATACCATGCCCTTCAGATCTTTTGACGGCATACCTCTTTACTTGAAGGTAAAGGATGTGCTTTCTTCAGAGTCAGCGATTATTGCTGCCGATGTTATCTTGATATCGGAGAAGGATTACAAAAAGCTCTCGGGAATACCATCAGGATACTGCACTGACCTTGTAATTAGCGTTGCAAACACAAAGGAGATTCCTACCATAGCCAGGAAGATTACAGAAGTACTGCCTGATACGAGACCTATTGTCAGGGATGAGATACTACGAACCTATGATTCTGTCTTAAACTGGAGAAGTGGCATAATACTAATGATATTCTGGGGTGCCCTCGCTGCATTCATAATATTTGCATGGGATAGGGCAACTGGCCTAAGTGCTGAGGAAAAAAGGGAGATCGGCATACTGAAGGCAATAGGATGGGAGACCTCAGATGTAATAATGATGAAATTCTGGGAGGGAATAGTAATATCGCTGACCTCTTTTTTGACAGGGATGATTCTGGCATACCTTCATGTGTTTTTTTCATCCTATTCGCTGTTTAAACCGGTTCTCCTGGGATGGTCAGTCCTTTATCCTGAATTCAGACTTACCCCCTTCATTGATACATACCAGATAGCAACACTGCTGTTCCTTGTTGTGATACCCTATACAGTAGCAACCATTGTACCCTCCTGGAGGGCAGCAACGGTTGATCCTGACTCGGTGATGAAGTGATCAGGTTAAGGGAAATAAGGAAGGTGTTTAATTCTGGAAGACCCAGTGAATTTACTGCTCTGAGGGGTATCAGTATCGATGTGGAACTGAAAAAGGTCACGGTGCTAAAAGGACCGAGCGGATCAGGTAAGACAACGCTGCTCAGTATAATTGGTTGCATGGCAAGACCCACCTCTGGGAGGATATGGTTTGAGGAAAGGGAGATCACAAGCCTCCCTGAAAGGTTTCTCACAGAGATAAGGCGAAAGACCTTTGGCTTCGTATTCCAGCAGTTCAACCTTATAAAGGGGATAAGTGTGATCGAAAATGTGATGCTTCCTTCATATCCCTGTGGAGAGGACATAAGAGAGATAAGAAAAAAGGCCTTGGAACTGATCCAGTTCTTTAATCTTTCAGGAAAGGAATCATCTAAGATAGAATGGCTCTCAGGAGGTGAACAACAGAGGGCGGCTATAGCAAGGGCACTGATCAATGATCCATCGATTATTATAGCAGACGAACCAACCGCTCATCTGGATACAAAACTATCCCTTGAATTTATGGGATTTATGAAGATGCTGAAGGAGAGAGAAAAGACCATCATAATCGCAAGTCATGACCCTATTGTTTATGAATCTGATATTGTGGACAATGTATTAAACATGAGAGATGGAATAGTTATAACTGGAGATCTATGATACTAAATCCCGCTGTAATAGCCCTTCTCCTTTCATCCCTCCTGATAAGTGGCATGATAATTTACTCCTCTTATTTTGGCTATCAGATACTTAGAAGATGGGACATAAAAAGCGGGAGCGAAACCCAGCTCAGCCTTGAAAGAAGAACATATCTCGTATCAACAATATTAAGTTATGCTTTCGGCTTTCAGCTGATCTCCCTCTTTCTTTTTGTTTTTACAGCGGATAAGCTCCATAGCATATTTGTAGGTGCCATGTGTGCTGCTGGTACCCTGAATGTAAACAAATTTGGCTACCCTGCCCTCATATTGAAGATTGCCTCTTTTCTCCTTGCCGGGTTATGGCTCATCTTGAACCACGCTGACAACAGGGCCTATGACTATCCTCTCATAAAGAAAAAGTATCTCTTTCTACTCCTTATTGCACCAATATTTCTCTCTGAAACGATCATCCTTACCAGATACCTGATAGGCCTCAGGGCAGATGTGATAACCTCATGCTGTGGGGCACTTTTCAGCACTCAGAGAAAGGGCCTCGTCCCTGAGATAATATCTCTGCCAGCCCTCACCATGAAATTAGCCTTTTTCTCCACTACCCTGGCAACGATCCTCTCAGGGTTCTATTTTCTAAAATCAGGAAAGGGTGTTTATATCTTCTCATCTCTTAGTGCAATCAGTTTTTTTATATCAATACTATCAATTATATCCTTTATATCACTGTACTTCTACGAACTCCCTACTCATCACTGTCCTTTCTGCATCTTTCAAGGTGACTATAACTATATAGGTTATCCATTGTATATCACTCTATTTGTTGCAACCATATGTGGAATCGGCACAGGGGTACTTAATCCATTTAAAACAATAGAAAGCCTCACAGGTGTTATACCACGACTACAGAGAAGACTCACGATCGCCTCAACAATATCTATGGTTGTTTTCCTGGCCATTACGCTTTATCCCATCCTTTTCTCAGATTTTAGACTTGACTGATATTTATTCCTTGCTCCTTGTGAGAAAACTCAGGAGACGAGCGACAAAGACACCGAATATCCCACCTATTAATGCTCCAAAGGCACTTATAAAACCTATAACGATAACGACCCCCATAAGCACTAATAAAGACTCCCTGTTAACGGCATATCCAAGTAAAGAGCTGAGGTCATGGGCGACTCCTTCCACCCACCTCCAAGGGAACTGCCGAGCAACAGATCCATGCTAAGGGATACAATCAGACCCATTATCCCCCCACCAATAAGGCCGATATAAAACCCCTTCTTCAATCCTCTATCCCGTATTTCTTTAATTTTCTGTAAAGCGTGGCCAGATCTATCCCGAGAACCTTTGCGGTCTCCTCTTTGTTCTTACCCCGGGATATATAAATCCCCTGAATGAGATTCTTCTCATAATTCTCTATAGAGGCCTTGAGGGTTGAGACCTCCGCATGCTCGGAAGATCTTTTCTTTATCCTTTCAGGAAGTTCTCTTTCTGTTATAAATTCTCCCTGAGAGAGGACAACAGCCCTTTCGATCACATTCCTTAATTCCCTGACATTGCCAGGCCAGGAATACTGCATAAGCCATCTCATTGCATTGCCATCAACCCCCTTAACAGTTTTTTTGTTCTCCTCTGCATACACTTTGATAAAATGGTTAACAAGCAAGGGTATATCTTCCTTCCTCTCCCTAAGCGGGGGTATCTTAATCTCTATAACATTCAATCTGTAGTAGAGATCTTCCCTGAAGGTCTTATTAGCAATCTTTTCCTCTAGGTTCTGATTTGTTGCTGTAATTAGCCTTATATCAACCGTCCTTGGCCTTGTATCACCGAGGGGAGTTACCTCAGAAGTCTCAAGGACCTTCAGAATCTTCGCCTGAAGCCCCAGTGGCATGTCCCCTATTTCGTCAAGGAAAAGTGTCCCCTGGTCAGCCATAACGATCAGACCTGCCTTGTCTGAGACAGCACCTGTAAATGCTCCTCGCTTATATCCAAAAAGTTCGGATTCAAGGAGGCCCTCTGGGATTGCAGAGCAATTTATAGATATAAAGGGTTTATCCCTCCTTGGGCTATTGCAATGTATCAACTCTGCCAGAAGCCCTTTCCCGGTGCCGCTTTCGCCAAGAAGAAGTATATTGCTCTTGGTAGGAATCACCTTTTCGAGGGTCTCAAGAATTTGAAACATTGCCTCAGAGTCAGTCACAAAATCCATGCAACCCATTCTCTGGCTTAACTGTTGCTTTAGGGCAATATTCTCAGCCACAAGCCTCTTCTGTTCAAGTACTCGCCTGACAGTGATCCTGATCTCTTCATTTAAAAAAGGTTTCACTATGTAATCAGCAGCCCCTTTTTTCATGGCCTCAACTGCAGATTCCACAGAGGCAAAGGCTGTCATTATGATTACTGCAGTATCAGAACTCAACTCCTTTGTCTTTTCGAGTACACCTATTCCATCCACCTTTTCCATCTTGAGGTCAGTAAGCACAACATCAAAATGCTCAGCCATAATCTTCTCGATTGCCTCCTCACCACTTAAGGCAGTAACGACATTGTATCCTTCAGCCCTTAATAGAAAATCAAGGGCACGGCATATATCCCTTTCATCATCTACAACGAGTATCTTCGGATTCATTTGACACCATTAACAGGAAGAGTTATCGTAAATTTAGACCCCTTGTTTGGCTCGCTCTCAACAGTTAGTGAACCATTCAGCTTTTTAATGATACTATAACTCACTGCAAGGCCAAGACCAGTCCCCTTTTCCTTTGTTGTATAAAAGGGATCAGAGATGCGTGATAGATTCTCCTTTGGTATTCCAAGACCTGTATCCTCAAACTCAATCAATATACCTCCATTACTAACATAGCTCCTCAGTGTAAGTGTCCCTCCTTCTGGCATAGCATCAAAGGCATTCAGTATTATATTGATAAAGACCTGAGAGAGTTGATTTCCATCCGTGGTGATCTCTGGTATATCAGGACTCAATTCTCTTACAATCCTCACATCTTTAGCCCTCTTATCAAACTGAATCAGGTTAATAGCCGACTCAATAAGGCTATTAATGTTCCATAACTTAAATTCCAGGGGTGGTGTCTTCGAAAATCCAGAAAGCTGTTTAAGGATGTCGGCTATCCTACCGATATGGAAATAGATCGTCTCAAGGCTCTCCTTCTTGAATTCATCCTGCTCCATCTCTTTAAGTATCTGGACAAACGAGAAGACTGATGTAAGGGGATTGCCAATCTCATGGGCTATGCCAGCTGTAAGCCTACCGAGAGAGGCCATCTTTTCAGAATGCATCATCTGCTCCTCCATCTTCTTCATCTCTGTCACATCCTGAACAAGTTTTATATATCCATGAACCTCTCCACTATCATCTCTGATAGGAGCTGTTGTTATCTGAAAATATTTATCTTTCTCTCCAAAGAGATCTGAAAGCACCTCTGTCTGCATGCTCCCCTTTGAATAGGAACTAATAATTGTGCAGTCAGCACATATCTCCTCACAGTATTTACCGGTAATATCGATGCCTGCCATCTCCTTCATCTTCTGATTTGCCCACTCAATCTTTCCTTCCTTATTAATGAGGATAATCCCGCTACCTATAGCACTCACTATGGTATTCAGCTTCTCTTTCTCAGAGGATAACTCCATGGTTCTCATGGCCACTTCCTTTTCAAGGTTTTCCGCATATCTTTCAAGTTCCTCCTGATGCCTTGCCCTCTCTTCAGCCTGAACCCTCTTTCTATTCATCATAATAAGCATAGCTGCAACAATAGTAGTTGTTGCGAAGATCGAGATTATTAGCCATGAATATAGTTTCATTGATCTCTGAATTGCAAGTGTAACCTCTGAATAAGGTGCTGATACTGCCACGATCCACTTAGAAGGACCAATATCAGCCGTTGAATAGGCAATGACCTTATCCTCTCCAGTAGGGGCAACATACACACCAAAATTTTCACCCTTTTCCTCGAGTATCTTCTTTTCTGTCTCAAAGGACCTGTGGCATTTGAAACAAGACTTGTCTGTCATATACAGGTTTTTTCCAACCATATCGGGTTGGGTTGGATGATAAAGAAGATACCCCCTATCGTCCATCATCCAGGCATATCCCCTTGTGCCTGATTTTATATCAGTGAGAAATTTCTTTCCAATATCGTCAATCCTGAAAAAGAAAAAAACCGTTCCAGAGTATTGACCATTTCTATAAACAGGCGATACTATTGCAAGCATTGAAGGCAGTTCAATCAACTTAGATTCACCTTCTCCTATACCTCTACCCTCGTTCAACAGATCAGGCGAGTATTTCTTAATAACCTCTCTATCACCGAGGACAAATTGGATTTCTCCCTTTTTATTGAAAAATCCCGTATCAGCATGCACAATCCCTTTATGCCTAAGTTCTCCCTTCACAAGGGAAATGTAATCCTCGTTGCTGATCACTTCTTTTTCCGATAGTTCATGGGAGATCTCTGATACCTCTTCTTTCATAAAGCTGATATAAGAGCCAATGGTTCCTGCTATCGAACGGGCAAGCAACAACTGTTGCTTATTAAACTGCGCAGCCATCTCAAGTTGTAGAGTATTCTGAAAGAATATATTCAGCGTAATAAGGGCTGAAACAACGATAATTAATATTCCTATAATTAAGAAATACCCCTTCATGATTCTACTCCAAGGGGTAGATATGCAACAGGATTGAGTTCCATCCCTGCCACCATTCCCCTGAGATAATTGTGATAACCAGCAAGGGCAATCATTGCTGCATTGTCAGTACAGATCGAGGGTGGAGGGATAAACAACTTAATCCCCCAATTTTTTGCCATAGTAACAAGGCCGCTTCTAAGGGAACTGTTTGCCC
>JBBIPQ010000013.1:0-28365 GCA_037442785.1 Nitrospirota bacterium | reverse complement strand
GTATTAATATGGTATTATTTTTCATGACAGTTAATACACAGTTCAAAAGGGACCTGTGCCTTATATCTGAAAAGTTTATTATTCTCAGAACTGTGGGGATTATGACAGCTTGCACAGGAAAATCTCTTACCAGGTCTCTTTGGATCTTCCTTTCCAGTTACAGGATGACCAACTGACCTGAACCCCCTTACTACATGCAGACCACTCCTTATAGACTCTTCAGTGTGACAGGTGATGCAAACCCCTGTAACAGCCTTAACAGTTAAGGTAGTGTATTTAGAGGCATGAGGGGTATGGCAGGTCAGACACATCCCTCCTGCAACTGGAGGATGGACATTATTCTTTGTGAACTCTGCCCTATCATGGCAATTGAGACATAGTTCGGGCGGCTCTGAAGCAAGGAGCCTTGGCGTATCCGTTGAATGGGGATTATGACAGGTTGTGCACATCCCACCTGATACAGGAGGATGAACAGTCTTACCCTCAAACCTCTTTCTATCATGGCAATTATAACAGAGCTCGGGTGGCTCTGAATTAAGCAGTTTTGCATTCTTTGTTGAATGGGGATTATGGCAGGCTGTGCATCCCATGGCAAGGGCAGGATGAACCGTCTTTTTTGAGAACATTGCCTTATCGTGGCAATTAAAACAGATATCGGGTTGCTCCGAGGAAAGTCCCTTTGCGATATTGTTCGTCTTCTTATGGGGGATGTCCTTTGCATCTATTGCACCATGGCATGTGGGGCAGCCCATCTGTAAGGCAGGATGAACCACCTTTTCCTTTGATAGTTGCTCATGACACATGAGACAGTCCACTTCACTATAGGCAACCCTGCCTTTAAGAAAAATCCCGATCATGGAAAGAGATATGATGGCTAACAGGATGCTTCTCAACATGATCTAATTATAGCATAAAGGTCACATTTTATCTTCAGGTTATCTCTTAAGGACTCATTCCCTCCAACCCCTTTAATTCCTCCTTTGCCTTTCTTGAGTAATAACCTGATGGTTCAATCCTTAGATACTCCTTCCAGTGGAATCCTGCCCTATCATAATCCTTCCATGCCTTATATACGAGGGCGAGGCCATAATGGGAATTCGCATGATTGGGGTCTATGTCTATGGCCTTTCTATGGTATTCATAAGCCCTTTTCATATCACCGATGTCATAGTAGATATACCCGATATTGCTATAAGGAACTGGATTTGATGGATTTATCTCAATGGACCTCTTAAACTCCTTTATGGCGAGTTCGTAGTTTCCGCTCATATAAGCCTTCAGTCCCTCTTTGAAGTGTTGCTCTCCGCCACTCTCAATCGCCGCCCTTTCATATAGCCTTGTTATCCTCTTGAGTTCCTCTTTCATCCCGAGCCTTCTGTAAATATCCATGAGCATAGGATAAATTGACACGAGATTCGGATTCTTACTCAATGCCTCATTGAGATACTTAAGAGCCTCCGTATCCTTTTTCTCGGAAAGATATATAACGCCGACCTTATAAAGGATCGTGGGTGACCTGTATATTGAAAGGGCCTTCCCGTAAAATCTCAAGGAGTTCTTTACATCGCCCAGCTGGAGATAGGCATAGGCAAGTCCATCATAGATATCAAGGACATGTCCCTTTCCTGTCTTTAAGGCACGGTTAAAGGCATTAATCGCCTCATTAAACTGTCCTGATTCATTATAGACGAAACCAAGAAGCGTATAGGCCCTGCCAGAGCCAGTCTCCATAGCATTACGTTCCAGCTCCCTTTTGAGATTCTCCCTGAAATCCCTGTCATGTATCTTTGGCTTGATACCCCTTATACCGTTCGCAGGTTTTATGTATCTGTATTCATCCTCCTTTATGATCCTGTCATAATCCTTATATCTCCTGAGATAGAGGAGAGAGTTGTCATCCCAGTAAACAAGGGCCCAGTCAAGATTATGAAAGGCTATATCAATATCTGCAAAAGCCTCAGGGGTATCCGTAATCAGGATGGGATAGGTGATAAGTACAGCCTGAAAATTATATCTCTCTTCGAGTTCCCTAACCACAGCAGATTGCTTTCGAAATTGAACCGTCTTTTCCAAAAGCCCTGCATCCAGGAAACCCCTTCCGTCTATAAAGGGTCTTCTCCTTGGAAAATCCCTCCAGGTTATATATCCACCCCACTGGAAAAGATTGAAGACATCTCCGTAAATACCCCTCCTGTCCATGTATTTGAGGGCACCCTCTGGCACCTCATCATAATTTATTCCAAAGCCTGTAATCTTTCGTTCATTTGAGAATGGCCCAATGTCATATTTCAGGATCAAAAGGGGATATATTAAGATGACTATCCCGGTTAGGGCAACGCCTACCCATCCTGATAAAAGTCCCTCCCACCTCTTATCCTTGAACAGTCCCGAAATATTCCTTGCTACAACAGGGCCTGATATTATCGCAGCCAGGAAGATGAACCTCATGGCTGTAAAAGAGAGGTACAGGAAGGGGATAACAAGGATTAGATGAATCAGCGAAACAGTCCTTCGGGTCTTGCTAAAGAAAAGATTAAGGATAAAGGTCAGGATTACCAATGGAGCCATTATAAAGGGGTATTTCATATTAACCCATGTGGGTTTCTGCAGTTCCATTATCTCTTGCTTCCACCAGTCAGATGATAAAGCAAGGGAACTGACAGTGTATTGCTTAATAAAATAAGGACTTATGAGAGAAAAAAGGAAAGAAAGGATGAATATTAAAATAATGGTCTTCACCTGGGCAGATGAGGGGGTGAAAGGGAATATTTCTTTCCCTCCAGACACTCTATTAAGATATCGCTGTATTATCCCACCAGCAATAAATGCACCAAAGGGGATAAACATCAATGGAATACTTGTGTGGGAATTTGCCCATAGCATGTGAACCATAGGAAGGGCGTATATATATTTTTTGTTATCATAAACAAAGGCATTAAGGCTGAATATGCTGAATGGCAAAAAGACCATCAGGAAGATATCAGGCCTCTCGACGAATCTTGTCCTTGACATTATAACTGTTGCTGCCATTATCACTATGGCTACAGGGATATTCCTGTATGGTCTCAGGGAATCCCTGAGAAGGATCAAGAAGGCGACGGTTACAATTAGTGCCTTAAGCAGGATGACCCCGTAGATTCCAAAGAAATGATAGGCTGTATAAAAGGAGAAACCAAAGAGCCAGTTATTGTAAGGAAAAGGAGGTGATGTCTTTATAAAGGGTTCTGTTAGGGGTATCGCCTTATTTTCCCATATCCATCTTCCAAAACTGAGGTGTGTCCATGTATCAGTATCCTCAATCTTTATTATGCCGAGGATAAATACTGAGGTAAGAAAAAGGATCAAAAGGATAGATTCTATTTTTTTAGGCCTGCCCATTCGGTAACATCCAGGAAGAAATCCTGAAGAAGGTAAGAGGATAGAAGAGTCTTTTTAGCTTCATCCTTTTGAATCCTTTCCTGCGAAGGCTATCTTCGATATCGTATATGTTTCTTTTATGATAATGCCCTGAAAAGCCTGCAAATAATCTTCCAATTTTATACAAGAGGTTTTCTGTCGGACCAGAAACTATCAGGCATGTCCTGTCATGGGATAGCCTTGTGATCATATTTAAAATTTGATCAAGGTCTTCCACGTGTTCGAGCACATCGAGAGCGAAGATTTTGTCAAACCTTATACCTTCAATATCAGAGAGAGTCCTGTATATGGTGGCTCCAGCCTTAAGCCTGTCCGAGACAAATTCAGCAAGGTGATCAAATTGATTATCACAGGCAAATATCTTTGCCCCTTTTGAAGACAGGTATTTGAATGTAACACCTCCGCCACAACCAAAATCAAGGATAAACTCATCCTTAACACTTCCGGCCATCGAGAGGGCAACATCTATCCTTTTCCAGAAGAGCCATGACATTAATCGGTTATGATGGGTATAAGAAGGAAGGGCTGCCTCGTCATAGAAACCTTCCATGTTCATTATCAATGCTTCTCTAAAGAGACCTCTGTAAGATTCTCTGTAATCCTTATCTATCATCGGTCTTTCTGGGAACAGAATTTATATCTATCTGTATTGCCTGAAGGAGCATTTGAAAGGATACTATAATAGGCAGGGCAACAAGCATAATCGTGCCTGCTGACCTGGGTTCACCTGTCAGGATAGACCTCAACCACTCAATAACACCGAGGGAAAGACCGAATAAAAACATGGGCAGTCCGAAAAGTATATAGACCGATGCCATATTAAAATCATAGACAAAATACTTTAGAAAGACCCTCTTTATCAGACCCTTAAAGATCTTTGGAGGGAACTGAACAAATACCTTTTTTATATTGAGTGAACTCTTTTCTCTTCCATATCTTGCCGGGATCGGGACATCCTGAACAACGGCATTTATGATATTAAGGTTTATAAGCATGTCTGATTCGAAGAAAAACCTTTTCGATATCTTATCAAGATTTAACCTATCTAATGCCCTCCTGTGAATAGCAGTATAACCGTTTGTTGGATCCATTATATTCCAGTACCCTGATGAAAATTTAATGAGGAATGATAGCACACTATTTCCAAAAAGCCTCACCTTTGGCATAGACTTAAGGGCATTAAAATCCCTGAAACGATTTCCCTTAGTGTAATCCGCCTTATTATGAATTAAAGGGTCTATGAGGGATTGAATATAGGTAGGGTCCATCTGTCCATCACCGTCCATCTTTATAACTATATCACATCCCAGTTCAATGGCCCTTTTATACCCTGTTATGACAGCACCTCCAACTCCCTGATTGTCATCATGATAGAGGACCATGAGGTTATCCCTTTTTGAGCCTTCAGCGACCTTACCCGAGGACTCTGGGCAGGCATCATCAACGACTATTACCAGATCCACATCATCAGGTATTGAATTAATCACATTAACTATTGTTTCTGAAACCTTATAAGCGGGGATAACAACAGCCTTTTTAATTTGCACCTTAAATCCCTTGTATTAATTGAATAAATTATATCATAAACCCTCTCTCCCCTGTCCAAGGTAGACATTATAGCCGCCTTCTTTTGTGTTTCTGAGGTCTTATACCCATTAAAATAACTCTGTCACCTTATTCTGGATAGCGGTGAAATCCTCTTACCTCAAATAAACCCCGTAAAGGGAATAGATAAAGTGGCCTGTAATGACGAGCTCATCCTTTTTCCATTCCTGGGGTAATGGCCAGAAGGGTTCTGCATCCCTGAGTGCCCTCATTGCTGCCTCATCGAGGTTTCTGTAACCCGATGTCCTCACGAGTTCCACATTCCCGAGCCTTCCATCCTTTTTTATGGTGAATCGAATATAGAGATCCCCGTATATGCCCTTTTCTGCTGCCTCTGGCGGGTATCTCCATATCCCCTCTATCTTTTCCTTAAGTCGCAGCATATAACTGTGATACCGTAGTTCATTTGTGTCAAAGGTGATCCCTCTATCCGGGACCGGTTCTTCTTTTTCCTTTTTGGCTAACCTTTCCAGCACATCCCTGTCAAAGAGACCTTCCTTTGGTAGATGCGGGACCGGTATAGGGGGGGTGCGGGTTTCTGGTCTTAAAGGTCCATCAGCCTCTTTCAGATCTTTTAGAGTTGGGACATCTTCCCTGAGGACCTTATCCTCTCCCTGAATGCCTTGATGCCCCTTTACATGTCCTGGCCCCCTTAAACCCCCAACCTTTGAGCTCTCTTCTTTACCGGCTCTTTGTAATTCTTTCTGGCTTGATGGAATACTTTTTTTACTCATTCTATCCTTTTTACTCACGGATGCTCTGCCCGCATCATTTTTTATTATCTGCTCAGGCGTCACAAGTCGGGCAAACAAGGGTTTCCCTTTCTTAATCCCTCCCTGAGGCATAAAGAAGAGCAGGGAGACTGCCATTATATGAAGGATCATGGAGAATGCAATAGACGGTTTTAACCCAGGGTTGAGGTTCATCATTTATTTTATCAAAGTGGGATATATTTTATACCGAGATCTGGTGATAATGGATGGTGGCATGTCTGCCATCTTATTATCTAATAGTCTGGCCTGTAACAAATCGGAAGTGCTTTATAAAGGAGAGGAGGCTTTTCTGACTCAGGTCCTTAATGAGCCAGAGCCTCATGGATGCCTCCTGGAGATCGGGCCTTTTAAGTAACTCCACGAGTTTCTCAGCTCTTATATCATCCTTGAGGAAATACTCCCAGAGCATCTTCATAAGAAGGAAACGCTTATAAAAGTTCTTCTTCCAGATCTTTTTGTAATCGCCTGCCCTCCTGTTGACGATTGCCTCTGCTGCAAATTCTCCAGACTTCATGGCGTAGTATATGCCTTCGAAACTCAATGGCATAACCTGGCCTGCCGCATCTCCCGCAAAGAGGATGTTGCCATGATTAAAGGTATCTCCCTTCCACAGGGGTATCTTATATCCCTTGATCTTATTCCTGCTATTAAGCTGTCTTCTCATGAGGAATCTCTGGAAAGCGGTTCTGATATTGACATTACCTATCACTCCAGTACCAGCAGAAAGGCCATCAGTAGATGGAAATACCCATGAGTAGAGGCGCGGTGCATGTCCTGAGCCGAGCCAGAACTCGCAGGAATCTGTTTTGCCTTCGACCCTTTCCGAGAGGGTTATAAAGGATGGATTCATCCCGAGACCAAGGGCGAGGCGTGCCCTTGAGTTTACGCCATCAGCAGCGATCACATAATCTGACCTGATATAAAACTTTTGGTCATCAATGACAACCTCAGAGGTTATCCTCTTTCCTGTTTCAACGAATCTCTTAAACTCTCCCTTTAAGAGACTCACCCCTGCCTTTTGTGCCTCCATCCTCAAGGTGGAGTCAAATTCAGCCCTGTTCACTATGGCTATGGAACCACCCTTAAGGGGTATATCGAGGGCAAGACCAGAGGGTGAAACGATCCTCAGATTCCCAACAAGCCTCTTTATTGTACTTTCCGGTATTAAGAGTTCCCTGAAGGATGTTGAAGGGATGCCCCCTCCACAGGGCTTTTTAAAGGAAAGGTCCTTCTCAATGAGAATGGTATCTATCCCCTCCCTGCCAAGGGCCCTTGAGGCAGCAGCCCCTGCGGGTCCACCTCCGATAACGAGGACTTGAGTGTTATATAATTCTGCCACTTTATATTCAGCTTACAAACCCTGGTGGGAAAGGACAGTGTATCTTTGCCCTTTTTGTGGCATTCCCATTTTTGTAATATGCAGATATCTTGAAAAAGAAGTCGCTCACAGATCCAGAGATAGTGCCGTCCCTGTTTTCACCCCATCCAACGGTCTTTTCATTATTATTTATTGCCACTATGAGGTATATAAGGCCTTCCTTCATGCCTGCTATATCCTCTTCACTCGGCACAGGCAGACCCTTTGCAAGGCCAAACTGGGTGTGGGAATGAAAGTCACCTATGATCTGTAGCTTCTCAAAGCGTTCAATTATTGGCTCTATCTTCTTATGGTTTTTATCATGAAATACCACACCCTTGTGCCTTCTGCTTGCTGTCTGAAAGCTGAAGGCATGTTCAACTATGAACCTGTCCTCTAACCTGTAGCCAAGGAGATAACCAAGACACTCCCTCTTGTAAACCTCTGCTGAACTGAGGAGTATATCCATAAAGGCATTTTCAGAGAGATAGACCCTCATCAATTGCATTCAGCTTATCTTTTTGACTATGGAACCACACAAGTCTTCTCTCATCTTTTCGGTGGTTGTCCTACTGTCAAAACAGGGCACTTTGCATTCCTTACGACCCTTTCAGCAGTGCTTCCAAAGATTATCCTGTCAAGTCCCTTCCTGCTGTGGGTGCCCATAATAATAAGGTCTATGTTGTTTTCCTCAGCGAATTTGAGTATCTCCTCATGGGGTACTCCCTTCAGGACCCTGTGCTCCATATCCTTGTAGCCCCTCAATTCCTCGGTGCACCACCGCTCGCACTCCTTCTTAGCATTATTTTCAATGTCCTTATAAAGCTCATCCATACTGATGTGGGGAACGTACCAGCCCGATGCCTTAGCAATATCATAGATAACATGGATGATGTAAAGCCTTGCACCATAGTGTTTTGTGAGGTCAACCACATAGGGTATCGCATTTGCTGATCCTTCTGAAAAATCTGTCGGGAAAAGAATCCTCTTGATCTCCATATCATGCCTCCCTTAAATATTTTGCCCCCTCCTCAGGGGAGGTGGTAAGGATATAAAAACCTGAACCCCATTCAAAACCGCTCATCCTTATCAGGCGGGGCATAACCTCTATATGCCAGTGAAAATCCTCGCCAAGGGTGTGCCAGTGATCCTTTCTTGGTATCCTGTTAGGTGCTGTATGGATAACGAGGTTATAGGGCGGGTTATTAAGCACCTTTCTCAATTTTTTTATCATGGTCATCATCATTAAAGATAGGTCTTCAATCTCAGAGCCTTCTGTATCCTGGTATGCACAACTGTGTCTTTTTGGAAGTATCCAGAACTCAAAGGGGAATTTTGGAGCATAGGGACTGAAGGCTATAAAATCCCTCGTCTCATAGATCACCCGTTCCCCCATCCTCATCTCCTCTCTCATCATGTCGCAGAAGATGCACCTCTCCTTATAGGCATAATACTGCTTGGCTCCATCAAGCTCTTCCTTGATCCGCTTGGGGATGATCGGTGTGGCAATGACCTGAGAATGGGGGTGAGAATATATAGCGCCTGCAGCCCTGCCATGATTCTTGTATATGAATACGTATCTCAACCTTGCGTCCCTCTCAAGGTCAACAAGCCTTTCCCTGTAAACATTCAAGACCTTGAGGATCTGATCTACTCCCATATCCTCAGGGGATTTATCATGCTCAGGGCTTTCTATAACGATCTCATTCGCCCCTATGTTGTTCATCCTGTCATACATCCCCACACCTCGCCTTCCAAGATCACCCTCAATCTGAAAAACTGGCCTGAAATTGGGGATTACCCTGACAAGCAACCTGCCATCTTCCCTAACCGCTATTATCTCAGGAGGGGTCTGTCCTTCCCTTCCAGGGCACATGAGGCATTCCGATTCTGGGGTGTTCTCAAATGCTGTCTGATATTGAGAGGGAGGCAAGGAATCGCCGAGCACAGCAACCCATCTGCCAAGTAAGGGGTCCTTTCTCAGTTCATGCATAACTGTTATCCTCGTATATGAATCTCAACCCTTTGAGGGTAAGATCAGGGTCAATCAAAAAGTCCCTTCTCAGAAACCTTGTCATTATAACAGAAAAACCACCAGTAAGGACAATCCGGAATCGGCGATTCTGTCTGACCTCTATCTCCTGGATCAACCTTTCCACTGCCCCTGCAGTCCCATATATGATACCAGAAATTATATTCTTGCGGGTATCCTTGCCAAGGGCCTGGATATCCCCTTCTGTCCCTGAGATTTCGGTAAGGCTAACGAGGGGTAAACGGGAGGTATAGCTATTCAGTGCCCTTGCCATCATATCAAGGCCTGGTATTATCGCGCCACCAATAAATACATTATCCCTTATGAGGCTCAGGGTCGTTGCTGTACCAAAATCAACAATTATGGCTGGGTCTCCATAAAGCCTCCTTGCACCCACCACATTTGCTATCCTATCTGGGCCAACCTCCACAGGATTTAAAACATCAAAGGATATGCCTGAATCTGCATTAACACCGATGATCAAGGGGGCTATGCCTGTCACATTAAGAAGGGCAGAGGAAATTATTTCGGTCAGTTCAGGGACGACCGAGGAGATAATAGAACCATTGACCTCCCCTGTTGGGTCCTGAATAAAGTCCTTGATTTCATTTCTGTATTCTTCCTTAGACCGATCGATCTCGGTCCTTAACCCCTTCCTGCCCTTCAGTTCATAACCCTCAAAGATACCCATCGTTATGGTGGAATTACCTATGTCAACAGTAATCACCCTTTTCAAGTCTTCACCTCAGGTGAATAATGTCTCCAGAATCTATCCTTTTGATCTCCCCTGATGGCAGCTGAAGTAAGAGCCTGCCATCCTCGTCAATATCCATCGCCAGACCCTTAATGACCCTGTCACCCGTTATAACCTTTACATCCTTCCCTATGGTCAGAGAGAATTCCTTCCATCTATTGATTATTCTTTCTTTCTGACCTCTTGTGAGAATGCCGTACCAATTGTCAAAGTACCTCAATATCCCTTCCAATAGTTCACCCCGATCGATATCCCTGCCCGCTGCTATCCTTAGAGAGGTTGCTGATTCAATGATATCAGGGGGAAAATCCTTTTCAGAGAGATTCACGTTTATACCAACACCGACAACAGCAGATTCACACCTTTTACCCGAGAATCTCGCCTCAGAGAGAATGCCTCCGACCTTTTTAAATCCCCTGCCGGAGCTTTCAGCAAGTCTATGGGACTTACTGAAAGCCGTCTCTGATACCATTAGATCATTGGGCCACTTAACCATTACGGGTATAGCTGTCTTTTCCTCAATAGCCTCAGAAACAGCCACTGCAGTCATTATGGTCAAAAGGGATAAATGTCCTGATTCTTTCTGAGCTTTCTGTGGTCTCAGGATTATACTCATGTAAATATTCTTACCTGGAGGGGAATACCACACCCTTCCATGTCTTCCCCTTCCACCTGTTTGTGAATCTGCCAGCACCACGGTACCATGAGGACAACCCTTCTCAGCAAGGTAAAGGGCATAGGTATTAGTGGATTCAATAGATTCAAGGAAAATCCTGTCCTTACCTATCTTCGATCCTTGATATGATGAATCACTCCTCCTTAAGGATGACAACCTCTATCTTTCCTTTAAGTCCTTCAGCAAATCTCTCTGCGTCCTTTTCATCTCCAACTATCGAACCATAATGCATTGGAATCGCTATCTTTGGCTTAATATCAAGGGCTGCCTGAATGGCCTCTTCTGCGGTCATGACATAGGTGCCTGAAACAGGCAAAAGTGCAATATCAGCTTTGATATTCTTCATCTCAGGGATTCGGTCTGTATCGCCAGCTATATATATCCTCTGTCCCTTAACTGTAAATATGTAGCCTACCCAATTCTTATCCCTCGTATGGAACTGCTTGTTTGTATTATAGGCTGAAACTGCCTCTATCTCTATACCCGCCACATTTATCTTATCACCAGGCTTAACTGTCTTGATATTTCCTGACAATTTCTTTGCACAGTCAGGGGTTGTAACAATAATCGTATCAGGCCCCTGAATCTTCTTAACATCCTCTGGCGAACAATGATCATAATGCTCATGGGTTATAAGGACTATATCTGCCTTATCCTTCTTCTTGATCTTGAAGGGGTCTGTATAGATGACCTTCTCCCCGATAACCTTAAATGTGTCATGACCGAGCCAGTGGATATCCTTGACCATAACAGTTGCCTCCTTTCCTCCTGCCTTAAAGGCAGGCACTAAGATTAGTAGAGCAAGTATTAAAAACCTTTTCATCTTTCCCTCCTCTGTTAGATTATATCAGATTCCAGAACAACTTTAGCAGGATATTTCATTTTGTTCAGTATTTTTTATATACTATATTTGCTTGGGGAGTCGTCCAACGGCAGGACGGCAGACTCTGGATCTGCTTATAGGGGTTCGAATCCTCTCTCCCCAGCCATAAGCGCAATGCATTAAAAGCATTGCGAATAGGCTGAAGGTCCCATCGTCTAGAGGCCCAGGACGTAGCCCTCTCAAGGCTAAAACACGGGTTCGAATCCCGTTGGGACCGCCATATATATTGTGCAGCCTACTGCACAACTGATCTACTGGTCTAAACTTTTGCTCTATCGCACTATGTTAATTCATGAGGCACATTACTATAAGAGATATGAAGGAGTCTGACATCCCCTATGTAGTAGAAATAGAAAACAACTCCTTTTCAACACCTTGGTCTTCCCATTCCTTCCTGAAGGAGATTTACAAGCCTTATTCTATCTCAAGGGTTGCTACCTTAGATCAGAAGATTGTGGGGTACATATGTGTCGAGATGATCATAGATGAGGCCCATATCCTCAACCTTGCAGTGCATCCTGATTACAGAAAAATGGGCATAGGGAGTTATCTCGTAAGCACCATGTTACGAGAACTCCACAGTAGAGGTTGCAGATATGTATACCTTGAGGTAAGGGCATCTAATACAGCGGCGATAAGGCTTTATGAAAGCTTTGACTTTAAGGTGGTCGGGATTAGAAAACATTATTATACCTTTCCTGATGAGGATGCCTATGTAATGATGCTCGATTTAAATTCAAAAAATCTTCAATAAATTCAGTAATGCTGAAAATATTTTCTATTGAATTTACTGATAAATATTATTACATTATTTGCTAAGAAAGTAGTCTTCGATTACATAATCAAAATTATTAGGTCAATGAAGGTTAAAATACTTGTGGCAGATGATGATAACGACCTCAGGGCAACTATTGTGGATGCCCTCAGTAGCGCAGGCTTTCTGGTTGAAGAAGCCTCAAATGGTAGCGAGGCAATTGATAAGATCAGGGCATCTCAATATGATATTGCTATTGTGGATATGGTCATGCCAAGATTGACGGGTCTTGAGGTTTTGAGTGAGATAAAAAAGATAAGTCCCTGGACAAAGATAATATTCGTAACTGCCTTTGCCACCATAGACAATGCTGTCGAAGCAATGAAGAGAGGAGCAAGCGATTACATTAAGAAGCCCTTCAGATTATGGGAACTCCTATCAATAGTGAATAGAACCATTGAGGAAAAGAAATTTGAGGAAGGGGCAAGAAAGATCGAGGTTGATCAGACCTTTGTCTCGCTTGCAAACCCGATAAGGCGAAGCATTTTAAAGATGCTCAAATCTGCCCCTGGCATAAAGCTCTCAGAGATTGCGGAAAACCTCAGGATATCGGATACCACAAAGGTCTCCTACCATCTAAGGATGCTCACAAGTTCGGGGCTGATCCTTCAAGACCAGAAGAAAAGATACTGTCTGAGTTCTGAAGGAGAAAAGGTGCTTGAGACCCTGAGGACACTCAATGATCATTAAATTATTGACTGAACTTCATTTCAATAAAAGGCCTGAAATTTAACAAAATTTATATTGAATTTTTCCTCGTTCCTCAATAGATTATATGTGTACAATAGGTCCAGCCAACAAGCGGAAAACTAAACAGATCAAGCTGGATCTAAATAACCAAAACTTTTTGAGGGGGAAATGTATGAAGAAAAGGATACTCGTGGTAGATGACGATCTCTATGTAAGACAACTCTTCAGGGACTTTTTTGAGGATAATGGTTTTGAGGTTATGTTAGTAGAGGATGCTATTTCTGCAATTATGGTTGTCAGACATTACGATTTCGACATCGTTATAACAGACTATAAATTGCCTGACATATTTGGCCATGAACTGGCCAGAAAGATAAAAAGCATGAAGCCCCATCTCCCTGTTATCGGGATGAGTGCTTTTCCCTACAAGAGTCTTTTTATTCAGGCAGGTGCTGATGAATTTTTTGAAAAACCCTTTCGACTGAGTTCCCTGAAGCGTACGGTTGAGAGTCTGATTGCGGACAGGAATGCTCCCTAAAATGTTCTAAAGAGAACTTAAATGGTGCGAGAGAGGGGAGTTGAACCCCTACGGATCTCTCCACTGGATCCTAAGTCCAGCGCGTCTGCCAGTTCCGCCACTCTCGCATAATTGATTTTAAAGGATTTTTTATCCTTCGGTCAAACCAACAAAATGCCTCATCAAAAACTGAACGCAAGAGAATCGTTACCAATTGCCCTTGTTAAATAGGATGATCCCCTCTCTGGTAAAAATCAAAAGGCTATAGTTGCCAGGAACGGTAGTGTCTCAATCCTGCCTCCGAAGCAGTTTGGACCCGAAAAGCGTCACTTCTCCTCTATATAATTCAGGTCCTTGTGGAAGGTCTCCTCAAGGCGATAAAGAGCATAAAATGCGATAACCATGCATAAAGCACCCACCATAGCCCCTGCATTAAGAATGCCGAAATATTTTTTAAATACTTGAAACAAAAATGTGATGGGTATAACCGTACCACGGATAAAATTAGGCACAGTGGATGCCACTGTAGCCCTTATGTTGGTCCCAAACTGCTCCGCAGCAATGGTAATGAATATCGCCCAGTAGCCCACTGCAAAACCTATTACTCCGGTCAGGATATAAAATAGAGAAGCATTTGCGCCTTTGAGCAAAAAGTATGAAATAATAGACAATAATGTAAGGATCTGAAACATCAATACTACCTTTTTCCTGCTACGAAGGTACTGGCTGAGGAACCCGCTGATAAAATCGCCGAAGACCAGCCCTATATAGCAGAACATCACTGCCTCTCCAGCATTAACAGTTCCAGAAATATTCATCGTCTTTGCAAATTCAGGGGAAAAGGTAATGAGTATGCCCACACAAAACCATATTGGAAGCCCTATGAGGATGGAGTTCATGTATTTGAAGAAGCGCCAGCGGTTGGTGAAAAGCATAAAGAAATTTCCCCTGCTAATGTCTCTTTCCTCTAACTGCTTGTACATCCCTGATTCATAGACGCTTATCCTCATAATGAGTAGAAGCATGCCGAGCCCTCCGCCTATAAAATAGGCTATCCTCCAGTCAAAATGCTTTGCAATATAATTTGCGAGGATAGCACCCGTAACGCCAACGGTAGCAACGATCATTGTGCCATAGCCCCTGGAATGTTTTGGAAGGTTTTCGAGCACAAGGGTCACCCCTGCTCCGAGCTCTCCAGCAAGACCTATACCTGCAATGAATCTCCAGAAAGCATAGCTCGGGATTGAATTGACAAAGCCATTGGCGATATTTGCTATGGAATACAGAAATATCGAGCCGAAGAGTATTTTTACCCTTCCTCTTTTATCTCCAAGAATACCCCATAGGATGCCGCCAAGGAGCATGCCGGCCATCTGCATGTTCAGGAGGAAAACCCCTTTATCGAGGAGATCCTGGCCCGCAAGTCCTATGGATTTAAGGCTCTGAACGCGGACAATGCTGAATAGTATGAGGTCATAAATATCAACAAAATATCCGAGGGCAGCAACTATGACAGGAAGGGATAGAATGTCCCTACTGAAACTCACCCTCTCTTCAGGCAATGCAGAGATCTCAAATTTTTTCATATGCAGTCATCCTTATAAAAATCGCAGAATTCGTCAAGAATCCTGCTAACCTTATTAGTAGGAAGCCTCCTCTCAGGTTCTGCTCTTATTATAACAATCTTATCCGATTGATGCTTTCTTTTTTTTCTCCTCTTTTGTCATCGATTTGAAAAATCCCTATCTCACTTTCCTATCCAAGGTCAGCTTTTTATCTCTATTTCAATGGGTTGCCAGCCACCGAAAGCCGTAGGCTGACCGCTGCAGCCCTTTCAGGATAAAAATAAGCAATCTTTTTAATCCAATTAGTTTTCTATATTCAACTCTCTATTTAAAAACTCTATTACTTTTTCCCAAGAATCTTTAGCCGCCATTGCTGCTCCTTCGGCTGTGCCTCCAAGACCCTCCCAGACCCTGATTGTAGGCAGATAAAACTTCCTAATGGTTGTAGGGTAGTATGGATAAACTACAAAGATATGACCACCATCCCTGTAAGATAAAAGTTCGTATCTTTTTTTGTGATTATAAGCCTTGAGACGATCGATTGTAATTTTAGATAACTCATAAGATGGCCATACGCCGTCATCAGGATTTCCGATTAATAAAAAAGCAGCATCAGATTTCTCAACCTGAATCACAGCCCCATTTATTGCTGATTTTTGTTCAGCAAGGCTAAATTGGTACATCTCCCTGCTGTAATATGGCTCTCCCTTTTGCTGTGCCTCAAAAAATACCTTATCTAATGCTTCATTTGAGATTACCCGTAAATATGGAAATGCTTTGCCCTGGTATGTCCATGCAGGTGATGGCTTTATCCCTATTCCCTGCCATACTGCACCGCTTGGGGTGTATCCCACAACTGCCTTAATCTGCGGAAATACCGTTGCAGCAAGCATCGCAAGCTCTCCGCCCCTTGAGGCGCCTAAAATACCTATCCTACCTTTTGCCACATAAGGCTGCCCTTCAAGCCACTTGATTGCATTGCCTATTGTTTCGAGTGGGATATTTTCAAGGGTTTTTGGAAGCCCTTCAACTCCAAAATAGGCAAGAGCCAATGTTGGCATTCTTGTTTTTGATGCAACAATAGCTGCCCAGCCCTCTTTGATGCCGCCCTCTGAGCCGCTAAGAATAATTAATGCAGGTGAAGGCTTATTAATCTCCTTTGGCTTGAGCAACACTCCCTTAATAGGCTCTTTAACCTCATATCTTTCAAGATCAACAAAAGCCGTTATTTCTATGGTCTGAGTTTCCAATACCTTACCGTCTTTGATCAGGCTAACTATACGATGTGGCATGACGACAAAGGGTGAATAAAGATTATTTTCTGTCTCTGGCTTCATTGACCAGAACAGTCCAGCCTGATCTATCCCTTTGTAAGAGCCACTTACAGGGGCAATCTTTGAGGTATCAACTACTCCTTCAGAGTCTGCCCTGTATGAGGCTTCTGATACCCAGTTATTGCCAGATTGATCTGTTGCAGACACCCTGATCTTTACAATCTCATCTCTTTGAGCATTTTCAACAATAATATTGATTGGATCGCCTATCAGCGCCTTTTTTGGATTTACAGAAAGCCTCATATTGCTACCTCCTTCTGCAAAGGCTGTTGTCATTGTGCTGTGTAATAACACCAAAATTATAGTTAAAAATTTTAAAAAGTTACTATAATTTCTCAGTGCATTCATTTCTATCTATATCCCACATCTGTCCAGTCTGCAAGATTCATCAGCCCCTTCCCATAAAGAATCACATACCTTTCATCCGTCCCTTTTAGCCTGTGTAGTTTTGTCTTTGTGCCAATTGGCACTGTTGCCTTTGCTATTGATACTGCATTGTCATCTTCTGAATTAGACAATTCATTGATATAGCAGCCTTCATCGAAGAAGAATTCTGCCTCTAAATTAAACCTCTTTACCTCTGCCTTCATCTTCCACCACCCTATTTTATCGGGACATCAGATATAGGATACCTCTGCCAGCCTGATGCATCAAAATGCCACCATTCAGTAGGGAAGGGTTCAAATCCGAATTTTACCATAGCATCTTCCAGTACCTGTCTATTCTTTATTGCTGTCTTGCTTGCACCCATATAGTCTCTATGGGCTTTCTCTGAGAAGTCATCAAACTTAGAGGGCATCTCAAGGTAATTTCCCTTCATATCTGCCAAAGATACATCAACTGCCGCTCCCCTGTTATGCCTTGATCCCTTCTTAGGGTCGGCCACATATCGCTCATCAGGCATGATCTCCCAAAACCTCTTCTGCACAGACAGGGGCCTGTAGCAATCAAAGAGCACCAATCTTAGTCCTTGTCCTTTCAGATATCTCTGGACATTGACAAGCCTATGGGCTACTTCCTGCCTTAAATAGCATTTGGCTGTTGGATAGATAACCCTGCCTGTGAAATTGTCAGCCGTCGCATACCTTATATCCAGGATAAAGGAATCATCCAGTGTGGTCACATCTACATAGTCATCTGCCTCACTTATCGTCTTGCTTATTGTGATGGGCTTGCCTGCTTGGCCAGCATAAAATACAACTATCTCAGCGTCTTGGTCTCCTTCATTGACTCCATAGTGCCACCTATTGACCACCTCTACAATCCCATCGCCTGCCCTTAGTTCAATGCCCTTGCCATCTTCTGTGATGACCTTAAGCCTCCCTTTGAGCATATATCCTGCATTTATCACTGGATGCATATGCATAGGCAAGACTGCACCGGAGGGTATCTTTATCCTGAGAATTGTTATCTCAGGCTTACCCTCCGGATAGTCGGGCAGCAGATCGCCATTCCAGCTATAGCCAGTCTTTACAATGGCATCTACTTGGGCACTGCCTTTGTCCTCGCTAAAGACTAAGGCAGGGAGAAACAGGATAACGAGCAAACTATAAAATAGCCTTTTTATATCTGACCTGATCTTCCGCTCCACAATAATGTCTTTTGGCATGAAAAATTATCCTCATTTAGCAGGAATCGGCAGATTATCCAGCGACATGTAAAAAGTCTTCGTATAATACATCCGTATGCGATCCAACCAATACCCAGCAAACTTACAATCAAAATCACCAATATCAGCTGGAGGAGCAATTTTCCCGATCCTGTTGTTCACATCATTTATGTTGTAGTGGGTATTTTTACTCCATCGCTTGCAGCCTGCAGCATCAAACTGTGTCATTGTTGAGAAGGTGAATTTAGCTGTTGTGCTGTCATTGTTGCTCGAGCCAAGGTCCCAAACTGCAAGGCCACTAATATTAGAAGATGAATATGATAAATCAGGCACGTAGTCACCATGTATCAAAAGTGGCTCTCCACAATTAATGCCAAACAGCCACGATACTATGTTACCCATTACGTTACCGTCACAGAGGTTGCCCCGGCCGTCCGCGGAATAGGGATACGTCTGTATCGCCTGAAATTTCCAATAAGAATTTGAAAACGTTTGTGATGAATAATCCACAAATTTCCAATCATCCAGGTGATTTGTAACCTCATGCGTAAAGTTGACATGACCTCCAATCTCTCCATAATCATCCTTTGATGCTTTGCCTGACACATCTAAACCCCATTCCGTGCTATCAGTAACCTCGTGACTGCTGTTGGCTGAATGGGGCAAGTTAGCCAGCCATATAATACCATTTTGAGTAGGTCCACTATTTGATAAAACAGAAGGCGTAAGACTTATTTCAAACATCGACTGATACCAGAAGGCAGCGTCAGTGTCTCTCTTTGTAATGGTTCCAGGGCTAAGAAGGGCATCCATCTTCATCATCAAAACCCTCGAAGGTGCGCCATTAATCGGATTATTCAAGTAAAGAACAGGATAAAAATTATACACCTGATTAGGACACTGAGGTGGAGTATAAACAGAAGTGTGAATTGGCGCTAATTGTAAAATAATAGTCAGATAATTCATATCAGGATCTCCTGATACACTACTAGTATACTGCCAGTCAGTAGTCAGGCAATGATTAGATGATTTGTAATCTCTGATGATGGTAATGCGACTAAGGGATACCCTTTTCACAAGAGAGCAATAGTAGGGGTCATCAGCCGAACATTTGTCGTCGTCGCTCAGGCTTGATTTCAATACTAATGCTTTTTTTGACTCCCTCATTTGGTAGATTTCTTTCATCTCGTCAATCATTGTCTTAACCACAGATTGAGAAACCTCCCATGACTGGTCCTCCTCTTCGTCTTTGGTAGCTTGCAGGATAGCACCATCAGATGCATCCATGCCTGCTCGGGGAGGGATGATCAAGGCTAATCCAGTGTAGCCTGAAATAAGAAGAGTGGGCAATAGCTTATGCACAGCCCCTTCAAATTCATCATCCATATGCAAAACCATAATCGGGATGCCTGCATCATAGGCGGTGCGAAAGACATGACTTTCATTAGTTATCATTTTTGGGTCTTGTTGTCTTGCATCAATCAAAAGGACATCCCTACCGCTTTGAAACTCAGGGGTGTTTATTGCCGTGACGGTAGTTTTAAAATTGGTCTTTATTACCTCGAGCATCTTATCGTCAACTGAACCATATACTACCAGATGGTCAAGACTGGCTCCAGAAGCTGAATCATTACTTGTTGAACCTGAACAGCCAAACATCAATCCGCCAGATGCGAATATCAGTAAGATTGATAACGTCCTAATAAACCCTGATATTTCCTTTGAACATTGTCTACCCATGGCGATCCTCCTTCTTAGATTTTTTATGCCTCTTTAAAAGGCTCTTTAATGCCTCTATAAGCTCATCAATGTCCCTGAAGGACCTGCTGTCGCCGCTGCCGTCTATCGCCTCTACCATTCCAACTACCTCACCGTTATCTTTCGTGTCGTATCTGTAGATGCGGACTATGTAACTCTCTGTCACTGATATTTTTACCATAATAGGATTATCCTATCACAGGGCTACCCACAGATTACCCACAGATACTCTCACAGGTTCTGGCGCTTGATATGTGGATTTTATTTACATCACTGCTGTCCAAAATAAAGTGAGGGAGTCATTTAAATAATGGGCATAAGACCTTAAAGAAACATGTCAATAGACCATAGACCATGGACTGTGGACTAAAAAGGTGTCGCCTTTTGTGTTTTCTCGGTCTCATGCCCACATAACATTTATATTGGACAGATGTGTATTTACATATTAATGAAGGCAATGCAATTGACAGGGCTATTACCAAACCTGATTTGAATCCAAGACTACAATTAAAATTGCAGTTCAAACTTGCGCCAAATCAAATTCTGAGTAAGAGGTTTCGGATATGGGTGATTACTTGTCTTTGATCTTTAAATATATCTCTCTGGTCTCCTGAGAGGGTCCAACGCCAAAATGTATTGACAGTATCCTGGAGCATCGCTCAAAGAGTCTCACTGCCTCAGCCTTTCTGCCGAGTCTGCCATAGCAGAGCATCAGGCGTTGATAAATCCTTTCTGAATATTCATCGACCTCTAAGCCTTTTTGATAATACTCGATTGCATCTTCCCATCTGCCGAGAGACTCACAGAAACCGCCTGCCTTCAGGATAATCCGGACAAGTCTGTTTTTGAGAATCTCGCTGCGCGCTATCGCCCAATCATGAGAACTGTCTGCTGGAAGAAACTTGCCTTTGTATAGCTCAAGCGCCTTATGGCTCATTTTTAAGAATGTATTTTTATCGAATATCTGATCTAATTCGTTGAGAATGCCTTCAAGGGCCAGACTGTCTACCCATATGTTTTTTGTGTCAAGACTCACAAGACCTGCCCTGTATTTCAGATAATCCTTCGAGCCCGATATGTTGCGAAGCCTCGCCAGTGTGCTCTCGAAGGACTTGTGAGCAAGGTCTCCGTATGAATCAGGCCAGAGGGTATCAGTCAGTCTATCCTCGGAGACATCCTTCCCCCCAAATGAGATAATAGCCTTTAGCAATAAGAGCGGTTTTTGTGGTACCTTTCCGGAAAACAATAGAGGTTTATCATGGATAGTTATCTCGAACCTGCCGAGGGTGTATATCTTGACAGGATAGGGCCACTCCTGTAGCGTCATTATATCAGGCATTGCATCAGGCGGCTCGAGGTTTAGCTTTTTAATCAGGATCTTTGCATACTCGGTTTCTATGCCCGCCTCGAGGGATTTTGCGCAGATAAGTCCCATGATATGGGGCATCTGATAAGGAAATGCCATGATGCCGTGTCTGCTGCCGTTGGACATGGCCTTGCTGATCAGGTCAAGCCCATTTTTCTCCTTACCCATTTTAAAGGAGAAATATGCCTCAGCAATTTGGATCATCTGCTCTATCAAAGCCGAATCCGTCCTGCAGGTATTGCGTGCCTCAGTAAGATGATGAAATGCCTCTTTATGTTTTCCTATCTCAAAAAGGGCAATTGCCATGCCGATATGACTGAACATGATATTGAATGGATGGCCGAGTCTCTTCAGCATTGATAAACCATGCTTGATCTGTTCGACGGCCTTGGCCGGATTGCCTGAGATCAGGTCCATCCAAGAGTCAATATAGACATAGATTGCTGATGCCGCAGGAGCAGCCTTTGACCTTGCATCTTTTGCTATCTGTAAATATCTGTCCACCGCCTCTTTATCTGCAGTAATCAGCCCTCCGATAGCCCCATAATGGGCAAAGAATATATTCAGAATATCTGTGCCAAACTCCTTTGACATGATCAAGCCTTTTTCCACGGCGTCAATATACGACCTTCCAGAATGGTCTCCGCATAAGGCATACATGGTTTCTGCCACCTGCCATTGAATCTGTGCAAAAGGACTGACATTAGGTGATTTTATATACGGTCTAAGACCTTCCAGCACTACTGACGCCCTGGTCATAAAACCGAAAAATGTATAGTGAAGCGCCAGACTCACCCCAAGTATTGCCAGGGACGTGGTAACCTTACCTTCTGCCACAAGGGATTCTGCCCTTTTACGCCAGATGTTGATCCTCGGATGATCGGGTCGTCTGAAGGTAAGGGCAAGGAGGATGTTGGATACGGCCTCTGCTGCTACTTCAGAAGACAACGAACAAATATGGCCATCATGTGTATTGACCCAGTCTATCAGTCTGTCCAGCATGGCGAAGTCAGCGTTGTATGTGACTATGGCATTTATGAGAGATATACACGACTTAAATGAACCTGTAATATCTCTTGCCTTTTCATACAGACAAAAGGCATCTTCAAGCAGTCCCATGCTCTTGTGAAAATCAAAGGGCATAAGGCAGATGCCTTTAAGGTAAAGCATTTCTGGATTTGAATCTGCTATATTCAGTGGGAACATCCCTATCCATTGCAAAAGGGTTCTGTTTCTACCCTCTAAAAGGAAACGGCCGGCATTGCTTTCAACTATACGGAAAAGGTTCTGCCAGTCCCTGGCTTCGGCAAAGAGACAGATTGCATCCTCGACCTGACCGGTATCCTCCAGAAGCAAAGCAGCGCCGCTCTGCACTTTATACAAATCACCTCTATTTAGAATATTTCTTGCCGCGACCGTGAGAAATTCCTTGAACAGAGGATGATAACGATATACAGGCGGCGCATCGGAAAGACGCTCGGTAAAATAGTTACGCCTTGACAGTTCCGATAAGATCGCGCCGGCATCTCTCATCTTCGTAAGCCTCTCTGCCATGGGAAGGGTCATGGAAGGTAAGAAAGATGTCTTCAATAGAAAATCCCGCGTCCTTGCATCGGTCTTATTGAAAATCTCAGCCGCAAAATAATCAAACAGGGCGCTTCTTTCAAGAGAGGGAATAGTGGAAGAATCAATAAAGCAATCGGATGCCCCCTTCGGGTTTTCCCGATGCCTGGAGGAATTGAGCAGCAATGTGATGCCAGCAGCCCAGCCGTCCGTCTTTTCGTAAAGATAGGTCATAGCAGAGGTGTCCTTTAGGCAACTCTTTCTGCCCATGACCTCGACCATCTGTTCTGCCTCTTGCATAGTAAACCTTATGTCATTCCATCCGATGAACCCCATCATACGGCCGGCATTGTCACGGCTGAACTGCAAAGGAGGCTCAGCCCTGCTGATGATTATCACCCTTATGCCTGATGGTATCGCATCCAGCCCGTTGACGAGCATCTCATGAAATTGGGCGCCATGGACGTCCTGATAATTGTCAAAGACGATAAGCCACTTAGATGTCTTTTTAAAAGTAGAACGGCGGCAAGGGATCAATCGGCTATAGATCTCCTCAAAGTATCTCCTTGAAAAGACAGCAATATTGCCGAAATGCTCAGGTGCAATCAGGGGCATAGGGTTTCGCCTGTTGGGATTGGCTTTCCTGACGGCAAGCCCTATGTAATGAAAGAATGTAGCTATGTCTGCATCTCCGGCATCGATCTGATACCAAAGGCATCGGAGCCTTCTCTGTTGTATGTAGCTCGAAATGAACGTAGTTTTACCGGAACCCGCTGGTGCGGAGACCCAGGTTATAGGCTTGTCAGACTCTTTATCGATAAGACTGAAAAGCCTCTCGCGTATAACGATATTCCGCGCCACAGGGCGGGTTATCTTTGCAGGTGAGAAACCGCCGTAGTCCTTAAGCAAACCTCTCAACCTCCCAGGCAGGGATTACTTTTAAAGAATCGCTATTCCTTTATAATCTAACCCTCCATGATTTCCTTAAGATTATCAAGGAATATGGAGTTTTCTCTTTCGGTGCCAACGGTCACCCTGAGACATCCCCTAATCTGACCATCCATATTCCTTATGAGTATCCCTCTTTTCAGTAAGGCATGATAAACCTTTCCCGGATATTTCACCCTGAAAAGTATAAAATTGGCCTCGGAAGGATAAGGCTCTACCCCCCTGATCTCAGACATCGCAGAAAACAGCTTATCCCTTTCTGAAACTATACTCTTTATCGTCCTGTCAACCAGCCTTTTCTCCTTCAGTACCCGGAGGGCAATAGCCTGTGAATAGGAATTCACATTAAAGGGTAGCCGAACCTTATTTATTTCAGCAATTATCTCAGGTATCCCTATAAGGAAACCGACCCGCAGGGCTGCAAGACCTATCTTGCTGAGGGTACGCATGATAAGGAGATTCTTGTAATCCTCAAGAAGAGGCAGAAAACCTTTCTTGCTTGAAAAGGGCTGATATGCCTCATCTACTACAACTATGGCACCTGATTCTTCGATTACCCTCAATATGGCTTCTGAGGAAAAACAGTTGCCAGTAGGGTTATTAGGTGAACTCAGAAATATTAATCGGGGTCTCTCTTTTTTTATTGTCAGTAAGGTTACTTTGACGTCTATATCAAATCCCTCTGTAAGGGGTATCTCGATTGTCCTCTCTCCAATGGCCTTTGAGATAATCCCATACATGGAGAAGGTTGGCACAGGATAAAGGACAGACCCTCCAAAGGTTGTTACTATATAATGGATCAATTCATCAGAGCCATTTCCATGAAGGATATAATCTGATGATATTCCCCATCTCCTTGCAACGACCCTCCGCAATTCTCTCGCCTCAGGATCAGGGTATCTGTTCGTCTTTATATCCTTTAATGATGTTATGTATCTCTCAAATCCAGAAGGACTTTCATTGGCATCAAGCTTTATCTTACAGGGGATTTCTTTTGCATTATAGGCATTGAGTGCCCTTATAGAAGGTTTAATAAGTCTTTTTACGTCTATCTTTTTCATTATGCTTCATCCTTATCATAATCGTATTTCCATGGGCTGAAAGCCCCTCGATACCTGCAATGTCAATTACTGCCCTGGCAAGGTCAAGAAACCCTTCCCTCGAGAATCTTAAAATACTCATCCTCTTTACAAAGTCATAGACCCCGAGAGGAGAAAAGAACCTTGCTGTACCTCCTGTTGGAAGGGTATGGTTTGGACCTGCTACATAATCACCGAGCGGTTCAGGTGTCCAGGGGCCAAGAAATACTGCGCCTGCATTTCTTATCATGGATAAATGTTTTTCAGGCTCCTCTGTAATGACTTCAAGATGTTCAGGGGCTATCTCATTCGCTATGCCTATCGCCTCTTCAATGTCTTCTGTAATGATAATCCCCCCATAATCCTTCAGAGATCTTTCTGCAATCTCTCTTCTTCCGAGTTCCTTCAATTGCGATGATAATCTCCTCTTGACTTCCCTTGCAAGGGCAGAGGAGTCTGTTATAAGGATTGAAGAGGCAAGTTCATCATGCTCTGCCTGGCTCAGAAGATCAGAGGCTATGAAGTCAGGATTTGCCCCTCTATCAGCAATGATTAATATCTCACTTGGGCCTGCTATCATATCTATATCTACCAGGCCAAAGACAAGCCTCTTTGCAGTAGCAACATAGATGTTCCCAGGGCCGACTATCTTATCCACCTTTCTAATCGTCTCTGTGCCAAAGGCCATTGCTGCCACTGCCTGAGCCCCACCGATTCTATAGACCTCTCTGATCCCGAGCCTTTCTATCATGGCCATCACATAGGGGTTAACCTCATCTCTGGGAGTTGGTACACAGAGAACAATCTCTTTCACACCAGCCACCTGAGCTGGTATCACATTCATGAGGACTGTTGAGGGGTAAGAGGCCTTTCCACCAGGGACATAGACCCCGACCCTTTCGAGGGGCCTTATAATCTGACCAAGGGTTGAATCATTCTGAGAAAATGACCACGACTCCTCATTCTGCAATTCATGGAAAGCCCTTATCCTCTTTTCGGCAAGCTCAAGGGATTTAAGGATTGACCTGTTAGCCTTTGCAGCATGTTTTCTTATTTCTGATGGTCTTAGCCTCAGGTCCTTCAGTTTTAGAGAATCAAATCGCTCAGTATATCTGAGGACAGCCCTGTCTCCATTATCCCTGACATCAGAAAGTATCTTTTTTACAACGCCCTCGACCTTTCCGACGTCTCCCTCAGCCCTTTTCTTGAGAAGGGTTATAAACTCCCTTATATCTGCCTTTCTCTTAAGAATCCTCATAGACAATAGTGTTTTGTTATAGATTACATCTATTTTTTCAAAATATCTTCCGCTGTAAAAAAAGATACCCTACCTTTGCGCTCCCTTGCCTCAAACTTTTCCAGCTCGTTTAAATCTGCAACATTTTCGTACAACTCAAATAATGATTTTTTAAGTATAGCCGATTTATCCTCATGAAAATGCTCTGCCAGTTTCTTTAGAACCCTTTCTTCATCTTTATTCAATCTAATGGATATTACTCCCATTTATCATATACCTCCTCTCTCTTGTCAATGGAAATAACGTAATAGTTATTATTCTCAATATAGAATATAGCTCTATATTTTCCTTTTCGAACACGATAGTATGTCCTCTTTTCAGATGCCTTTAATTTTTTTATATCAAAAAGGCTGAGATCATGAGTCATATCTAAAGCAATAAAAATGTTATTAAATCTTTCAAAAATATCTTTGGGTAAAGAACCTTTAGTAATTGACTTTTTAATATTTCCTTCATAGAAAACCACGATATATGTTTACAATGTATTACAGCATTTGTCAAGTCGGCTGTCGTCAAAATCTTATAAAATACAGTTGCATTCAGCAAGAAATGCAGTATAATTAGGTTTTTAATTATGGAGAAAACACACTGCTGTCCAAAATAAAGTGACTGAGGTTATTTAAATGGGCATAAGACCTCAAAAACACAAAAGAAAGCGACAGGATTTTACTTTAAGGTAGGGTGAGGTTATGAATGTCTTTTGAGATTATTTTATGGTGATAATAGGTCATTTAACAGCTTACATTAAGGTGTCGCCTTTTGTGTTTTCTCGGTCTCATGCCCATTAAATATTTATCTTGGACAGATGTGGAGAAAACATGCATCCTATGGCATAGA
Source organism: Nitrospirota bacterium (assembly GCA_037442785.1). Lineage (GTDB taxonomy): Bacteria > Nitrospirota > Thermodesulfovibrionia > Thermodesulfovibrionales > UBA9159 > JBBIPQ01. Next base: position 1,491 of record JBBIPQ010000013.1, on the reverse strand, counting down.
CAGTTTCAGATCCCTGGGTCAAGAGCAAAGAACTACAGTTTAGACTTTTAAATGAGGCTAAGGGTCTTTTCAAAGGATTTCTTTATGACATCAGTTATATAAGGCAGATCCCTTTTTTCTCCGATTGCGCCTGCAACCTCCTCTGATATTGTCGTTGCCCTCTCATATCCCCTAATCCTTGCCTCTTTGATCTGATCCCAGTCACCTGTCTCTAAGAAAAGCTGAAAGGAGTTCATCATCTCAGGGAAAAAGGTCTTCCTTATACCATCAAGGAAGAGGAGATAAAAAACGAGGAGCCTTTCATCCCTTTTCTCTATAATCAAGTTCAAAGGCCCATAATCAGAGGTATCAGCAAGGAGGTCCTTTATCCCCCTCAGGTGCAACTCGAGCCATCTGTCTTTTCCTATAAAATCCTCCCACTGAAGACTGTATCTGTCCTCAATAGCCTCACCTATCTCGTGATAGACGAAAATGTCGGATATGTCTTCAGAGATGACCTTGACCTTCTCGAAAATGGCTGATGGTTCAAGGAATTCCCTTTCAATGTCGTAAAGAGAAAATGCCCTATCGAGGAGACCTTTAAAGTTTCTTGATCTCATCTCCTGGATCTTTTCCCAGAGGATGAGCCGTAAAGGTTCTATCCTTACGAATATGCATATTCCCTGAAGCATTGCTACAGCGGTTGAAAGATCTCTGCACAGTTCTTTATCTGCGTAATAGATGTTATAGTCGTATAACTGCTTTTTCTCTTTCAGATGAGCAAGAAAAAAGGCTGGTTTACCAAAGGTGCTATAGCCCCCTCCATAAAGAAGCCCCGTATTGTTAAATGCCTTATTAATGGCTTCCACATCAAAGGGATCAAGGCTTCTGCCGTTGATATCAATGGGTTGAAAATCCTCTTCCTCCAGTTCTTTCCACAATCTATCCCTATCTTCTATCCACAGGGATATATCTTCAGAAGGAATATTATCCCATGGCATCAGGCCCTTTTCGTTTCTATATAATTCTCTCATCCTGAGGAGAAGTCCACATATGGAATAGTAACCCCAGAATCTTGCATCAGAGACATTGCAGTTATACTTAATCTGTTTGATGACTCTGTTTAGATCCATCTATAATCATTTTATCACACTACCGCTCAATAATCTCTGAAAGGATTGTTTAAGAGTCTTTAAGTGTCCTTTCCTTGCTATCAAATACTGTTCTACCTATTACAATTGAAGATATAGCGCTTGAATCCTTCAGGGGTGTAAGAACCCTTATAGTCCCTCCGACAAGATCTCGAATAACTCCTATCCCGATGTCCCTGTTGGATCTATCCCTGAGTGAGACAACCCTGTTTATAAATTCTTCTTTAGAACTCAATGGATTCCTTATGAATCTTATCTTAATCTTTTCAACATGAAGTGCAATTACCTCAGCCTCTTTAAGATAATCCATCATCCTTTTAAACCTGTATTTTGCTCTTCTCATCGGTGTCTTTATCCTTGT
>JBBIPQ010000012.1:0-28825 GCA_037442785.1 Nitrospirota bacterium | reverse complement strand
GTGGCTGTCCAGGAGTCTATAAATACGAGGAAGGGTGTTGAAAGATGTATAAGGTTTGCCTTTGATTATTGCAGAAAGAGGAATAAGTATAAGAAATTGACCCTCTGCGGAAAGACCAATGTCCTTACCTTTGCCTTTGATCTCTGGGAGAGGGTCTTTTATGAGATTGCAAGGGAATATCCTGATATAAAGGTGGATTACGCCCATGTGGATGCCATAACCATGTGGTTTGTGAAGAATCCTGAATGGTTCGATGTTATAGTTACAGACAATATGTTTGGAGACATAATAACAGACCTTGGTGCCATGATTCAGGGTGGAATGGGCATAGCGGCGGGTGGTAACATCAATCCACAGGGGGTCTCCATGTTTGAACCTATTGGGGGTTCAGCCCCAAAGTATAAAGGCCAGAATGTCATAAATCCCCTTGCTGCTATATGCGCTGGTGGGATGATGCTTGAGCATCTTGGGGAAGAGGAGGCTGGTGGTATTGTTGAGAGGGCGGTTATGGAGGTCACCTCAAAACACCTGAAGAGTCTTGCAGCGGGCAGAATGGGTTATTCCACCAGCGAGGTTGGAGACCTTGTTGCAGAATATGTGACCAGGCTGTAATAGGGAACCTGAGTGATAGTACTATGTGCAAGTCTTTTTAACTGGGCGAAGTTCAGACAGACGAAGGGGGCAGTAAAACTCCATCCTAAACTCCTCACTTTTAGGCACATAAATCGAGCAAGGAGAGTATCTGCTTTTGTTTTTTAGTTAGCTCTGTTTTTAGTTTTTGACCATTGCTTAATTCTATCATCTTTAACTTACTTAACTCTGTAATCAATCCATCAATGCTGTATTTTTTGTTTAACCCAGCATTTTCCATCTTCTTCATTAATCTCATCCTTATCATCAATCCTATAAATAACATAAACAATAGTCCCCTTAAGGTGCTTTCTTTCCTCATATTCGGAGTGTAGCCCTCAAGGTCATTTTTCAGTATGTCAAACCCCTTCTCTACTATGTCTTTACCCCTGTATGTCCTGAGACATTCTTCCCACCCAATATCACCTTTGTATAGAATTATAAATCTACCAAGCCTGTTTATATGCTGTGTCACTGCGTTCCTCCTTATCTTAACCTCTATCCCTTTATTTAGCCTCGTTATCTTGAAATATCTCTTATACTGCCCAGCTATCTCTTCTATCGTGTCCATACCTATCCTCCTGCTCTCCCCATGCCGCTCTATAGCCTCCTTAATCTCATATAGCCTCTTGTAAAATATCTCGCTTTCCCTGTTCTGCCTGCTCGGACTGTAATAACAGTAACCTTTGATTAATCTCTCAGCTATCTTTACCTCTATGTGGCTGACAAACATCGTCTCCCCTTTATAAATCCTCATTGAGTTAGGGTCTAATAGTTTCTTCTGTGCCTTGTTCAGCGCTGCCTTTATTACTTTCATAGAGATAGAGGCAGGTATTATATAACTCATCCCTCTTTCTTCAAGTTCTAAAAGATTTGCTGTGCTGAAAAATCCCCTGTCAAGCACCATGAGACAATCCTTTACCCCATAACCCTCAAGCTTCTTCATTGTGTTCAAAAGGGTGCTTACATCCACTATGCTGCCAGGATAGATTTCATACATCACCGGTATCCCCATCTGCCTGTCAACTATTAATGATACATTTACCTGGGCAAGTCCATCATTATCCCTGTTGTAGCCATACTCAAGTATCCCTATCCCCTTAGAGTAAGAACTAATAGATGTTACATCATAGAAAAATACCTTCTCTGTCTTTAGTTGCCTTATTACCCCCTCACTCAGTTTCATAGGTAAAGAACTGTTGCCAATCTTTTCAAGTAATCTACTTAAACTTTGAGAACTTAAGGCTATATCTGGATTATCTACATAAAGACATGTCCCTTCAAACCATGAACCTATATGCTGTAAAGAAAGAGGATGAACTACCCTGTTTAATACTACCGCTATCAGACTTGTTACTTCCTTTAAGTTAAGATACTCAGACAGGATCTCCTTTATCTTTAGTTCCTGTATTATTGAAAGAAATGGAATAAATTCTCCATAGGAAAAGGCTCGCACCGGGATATGGCTTCTTACCCTTACAGGTCTGCCTTCTTTGTTTTTACCAAGATACCTGCTTTTATGCCGAATCTTTTTGGTCTCTGGATCATAGTAAGGGGTAATCTCATATAGGTATTCCCTATTATTGATGACTTTTATCCGAGTAAATGTCTTCATATGCCTATTTAGGCATATTATAAAAAATCTTTGCCCCCCTGTCAAGTCCTTGATTTTACAATCATATCCCCTTAATGTATACCTATCCTATCCCTCTGTGCCTAAGTTTAGGGAAAGATTAGGTTATATCCCAAAAAGTCGTATGGTTTTTGGGGACCCCGTTCCCTCGGTTCAGACACTTGCGGCTGTTTAACACCCCAGTCGCAATGGACTGTTACAAAAAACATCGCTATTCACTTTAGGGACCCATCCTTACCGCTGGATTTGGGTAAAAACTAAATATCTGGCTTTCTCTTATGCCAATCTGTGGATTGTTCATAGGCATGGGCAATCCTGAGGATCATCTCCTCATCAAAGGGTTTTCCTATAATCTGTAATCCTACGGGTAAGCCCTCTGATGTAAATCCACATGGTATGGATATAGCAGGCACTCCCGCAAGGTTTGCCGATATGGTGAATATATCGCTTAGATACATCTGAAGGGGATCGGATACCTTTTCCCCGATCCTGAAGGCTGGTGTAGGGGTTGTTGGAGTGAGGATAGCATCAACTTTTTTAAAGGCCTCGTCAAAATCCCTTTTTATGAGGGTTCTCACCTGTTGGGCCTTCCTGTAGTATGCCTCATAATATCCTGATGAAAGGGCATAGGTTCCAAGGAGTATCCTCCTTTTTACCTCAGGTCCAAAGCCCTCTGCCCTTGTGTTCATGTACATATCCAGCAGATCCTTACCGGTTGCCCTGAAACCGTACTTTACTCCATCGTATCTTGCAAGGTTTGATGATGCCTCTGATGTGGCAAGGACATAGTATGTGGCAACCGCATACTCAGTGTGAGGAAGGGATATCTCAACAGGGATGGCCCCAAGGGATTCTATTAACTTGATCGCTATCCTTACTGATTCTTGCACCTCCCTGTCCATTCCCTCAATAAAGTATTCTCCTGGTATGCCTACCTTAATACCCTTTATATCCTTCCCTATTGAGGCGGTAAAGTCAGGGACTTCAACAGGCACTGATGTTGAATCCATCGGGTCATGCCCTGAGATTATATTTAGCAATAATGCGGCATCCCTTACATTCTTTGTTATAGGACCTATCTGGTCAAGGGATGAGGCAAAGGCAATAAGCCCATACCTTGATACCCGACCATAGGTTGGTTTCAGTCCAACAACACCACAAAGGGCAGCCGGTTGCCTTATTGAACCTCCCGTATCAGAGCCAAGGGCAGCAATACATTCGTCTGCAGCCACTGCAGCAGCAGAACCACCACTGCTTCCCCCTGGTATCCTTTCCATATCCCATGGGTTATTTGTTACAAAGAAGGCTGAATTCTCTGTGGATGACCCCATGGCAAACTCATCAAGGTTTGTCTTGCCAATTAATATATAGCCCTTATCAATGAGCCTTCTGGTTACAGTACTCTCATAGGGTGGGATAAAATTTTGAAGGATCCTGGATGCACAGGTCGTCCTCAAACCCTCTGTACAGATGTTATCCTTTATTGCAATGGGTATCCCAATTAGAAGGGAGTCAAAACCTTTATCGATGAGTTCCTGACATTCCGCTGCCCTCTCAATAGCCCCATCGTGATTCAATGTGAGATATGCCCTAATCTTAGGCTCCACATCTCCTATCCTTTTTATGATGGACTCTACAACCTCATTAACAGAGACCTCCCTCCTTCTAAGAAGGTCTGATAGTTCCACAATACCAAGCCTGTAAAATTCATTGCTCATGGGTAACTATAATATCACCTGTAAGTGAAAATTTGCAAAGTTGTATAATATAATCATGGAGAGTGTAACGATTAATTCCCTGATTAAAAAGGTCCTGTCCTACAATCCTGATGCGGATGTGGAACTCCTGAAAAGGGCCTATATCTTTTCAAGGGAGGCCCACTGCTCACAGCTGAGGGTTGAAGGGACCCCATACATAGGGCATCCCCTCGCTGTTGCGGACATACTTGCTGATATGAGGATGGATGTTCCCACGATTGCAGCAGGCCTTCTTCATGACACGATTGAGGACACAGAAACATCTGTCGATGACATAAAGGATATGTTTGGAGAGGAGATAGCATTTCTTGTTAATGCCCTTACAAAATTAAGCAAGATCGAGTTCAAAACAAAGGAGGAGGCCCAGGCAGAAAACTTCAGGAAGATGCTCCTGGCCATGTCAGAGGACCTGAGGGTAATAATCATTAAATTTGCTGATAGACTCCACAATATGAGAACCATCCAGTATCTTCCTGAGAATAAACAGCAGAGGATAGCTACAGAAACAATAGAGATCTACGCTCCCCTTGCAAACAGGCTCGGTATAGGCTGGCTACGGATTGAACTGGAGGATCTGAGCTTTAAGGTCCTTATGCCAAAACTCTATGAGGATCTGCGGAAAAAGGTTGCCAAGAGAAAGGAGGAACAGGAGGGCTATCTTCAGGAGGTAGCAAGGATAATAGAGAAGAAGATGAAACAAGAGGGGCTTTCCGGAAGGGTCTCTGGCAGGGTAAAACATTTCTACGGCATATACCAGAAGATGCAGAGACAGGGAATAACCTTTGACCAGGTCCATGATGTCCTTGGCCTGAGGATCATCACAGATACAAAGGCAAACTGTTATACCATAATGGGATTGATCCACTCCCTCTGGACACCCATACCAGGTAGATTCAAGGACTATATTGCGATGCCCAAGAGCAATATGTATCAGTCCCTTCATACAACGGTGATCGGACCAAGGGGTGAGAGGATAGAATTCCAGATCAGGACAGAGGAGATGCATAAGGTTGCTGAGGAGGGGATTGCATCCCACTGGAGATATAAAGAAAAGGGTTATATAGAGGAAAAGGACAGCAAGTACATATCCTGGCTCAGAGAATTGATCCAATCACAGAAGGAACTGAAGGACGCAAGGGAATTCCTGGAGGAATTAAAAGGACAGGTTGTTCCTGATGTCGTATATGTCTTCACCCCAAAGGGCGAAATAAAGGAACTTCCCTCTGGTTCTACACCGATTGACTTTGCCTATAGCATCCACACCCAGATAGGTCACAGGTGTATTGGTGCCAAGGTCAATGGAAGGATCGTCCCCCTCAGATACCAGTTAATGAATGGAGATACCGTTGAGATTATAACATCTCCAACCCACGGTCCGAGCAGGGACTGGCTAAAGTATGTTGTAACCCAGAGGGCAAAGAGCAGGATAAAGCAATGGATAAAAACAGAGGAGAGAAAGCAGAGCATCGACCTCGGAACAAAACTCCTCGAAACAGAGATGAGGAAACATAACCTAAGATTAACTGCCTTTAAAAACGAAGACCTCAAAAACCTGGCAAAGACCTTCAGCATGCAGTCCTTTGATGACCTCCTTGTCTCTATTGGCTATGGTAAGGTATCACCCCATCAGGTTGTAAACAGATTACTACCTGAGAAACACCCTGAGGAGTTGGTCGAGATCGTGAGCAAACCGAAGAAGGAAGCCAGAGGCATAAGCATTAAGGGCGTCGACCAGATCCTCTACCACACTGCAAAGTGCTGTTATCCTGTACCAGGGGACAACCTTGTGGGATTTGTTACAAGGGGGAGGGGCGTTACGATTCATAGAAGGGATTGCCCGAATCTGGAAAGCCTTGCGGTTGACACAGAAAGGCTTATTGAGGTGGAATGGAAGCCTGAGAATGAGTCTCCTTCAACAGCGAGGATACTCGTAGAGACAGTGGACAAGCCCGGTATAATTGCTGCCCTGAGTTCCCTCATATCCTCGGCAAATGTCAATATAAGCCATCTACATGCCAGTTCAACATCCGACAAGAAGGCACACATTACCCTTAATCTTGAGGTTAAGGACAGGATACAGCTTACTGGCCTCATCCAGAAGATTGTCCAGACAGAAGGGGTAATAAGGGTCAGAAGATAATGAAAAAAGAATGTCCAATCTGATATAATCTTTCATGTCCAGGGCAAGGGCGCATCTCCTTATAAGTGGAAGGGTTCAGGGGGTCTTTTACAGGGCCTTTACAAGAGAGACCGCCTCATACCTTGGTTTGTGTGGATGGGTAAGGAATCTACCTGATGGCAGGGTTGAGGCTATCTTTGAAGGAGACAGGGAGAACATCGCGGAGGCGATAAGGCGATGCTATTCAGGCCCACCTGGCGCCAGGGTCGATGATATAGATGTGAGATGGGAAGATTACAGGGGCGAGTTTCATGACTTTGGTATCAGGTACTATTGATATGAGGGAAAGGATTTTAAATATCTTTAAAGAGAGCATTGCTGTTAAGGAAAGGTTTGCAGAGAAGAACATAGACAATATTCTGGAGGTCTCTAAGGTAATCGCAGATGCCTTTAACAGGGGGAAGAAACTCCTCCTCTTCGGAAATGGTGGCAGCGCTACAGACGCATCCCATATAGCTGCAGAATTCGTTAATCGTTTCAAAAGAAACAGGCCTGGTTTACCCGCCATAGCACTTAATACTGATCTGGCTGTCATAACATCCATAGCCAATGATTATGACTACTCTGAGGTCTTTGCAAGGCAGCTTAAATCCCTTGCAGAGGAAGGCGATATAGTGATAGCAATAAGCACAAGTGGTAACTCAAGTAATGTCCTCAGGGCAATGGAGATAGCAAGGCAGAAGAGACTGAAGACTATAGCCTTCACAGGTGCCAGGGGTGAAGGGTTTGCGTCAAAGGCTGATTATGCCTTTATAGTCCCCTCTGAAGACACCCCAAGGATTCAGGAAACCCACATAACCATAGGTCATATCCTCTGTGAGATGGTAGAGGAGATCCTGTTTGAGGCAGGGCCGCAGAAATCACCCATCCCATCAGTGGAAAACCGTGAAAGGTAGAGGTTCCGGCAAATCGGGTCTTATGGTTCGACAGGCTCACCATGAAATTAAAGAGGACATCGCCCTCAGCCTGTCGAAGGGTAACACAAAATCGGAACTCCCCTTCTATCGTGTTATTGGCATAGATCCAGGTAGCCTTTACTGTGGTTACGGGATAATCGAAAGGAAGTCGAACAACTCCTATATCTATATAACTTCAGGGAATATAGAGATATCAAGGTATAAGACCCTTGACAGGAGGATCATGGAGATATACGATGCCCTTCAGGCCATAATAAAGACATACCGACCCAATGTTGCAGCTATTGAGAAGGTCTTTTTTGCAAAGGGCGTTAAGTCTGCCCTTAGCCTCGGCCATGTAAGGGGGGTATCCCTTCTGGCAGCAGTAAAAGAGGGTCTTACTATATATGAATACAGTCCCCTTGAGGTAAAAAAGGCGGTGGTAGGTTATGGAAGGGCTGAAAAGTCGCAGGTTCAGGCTATGGTCAAGAGTATCCTCAATGTGGATAAGGACTTATCCTATGACAGTGCGGATGCCCTCGCAGTCTCCATATGCCATCTTAATACCATAAGGTTTGAAGAACTGATTAAGGTTGTGTCATGATAGGTTCACTTCGGGGAAGGCTCATTTTAAAGAGACCTGACAACATAATAATAGAGACAGGTGGTGTAGGTTATCATGTGATGGTACCTGTGAATCTACTATCATCACTTCCTGAGGTTGGTGAAGAGGTATTTCTGCACATCCATACCCATCTTAGAGAGGACTCCTTGCAACTCTATGGCTTTCCCTCAGAGGAAGAAAAAAGGATATTCACAACCCTCCTTGGCATCACAGGCATAGGTCCGAAGATGGCACTTAACATACTTTCAGGATTCACTGCCAGGGACTTCTTAAAGGCAATAGACAGTGAGGATGTGGCCCTGCTCTGTAGGGTTCCTGGTCTCGGGAAAAAAACGGCCCACAGGCTTATACTGGAATTGAGGGAAAAACTCGTGACCAAAGAGGTAAAAGACAGGGTCTTTGATGATACCCTATCAGCCCTGATAAACCTCGGTTATAAGAGGTCTGAGGCAACAGATGCCCTTGAAAAGGCATATAAAGGCGGTCATAACAGGGTTGAGGACCTTTTAAAAGAGTCCTTAAAATACCTTACAGGAGGAAGGTTTGAAAAGGATTGAAGAGAGTGATATCAGCCCTGTAAAACACGATGAGGACATCAACTTCGAGGCATCCATAAGGCCGAAGACATTCTCTGACTTTGTTGGTCAGGAGAGGATAAAGGAAAACCTGATTGTCTTCATTAAGGCTGCCCTTCAGAGACATGAACCCCTTGACCATGTACTCTTCTGTGGACCCCCAGGCCTCGGTAAGACCACACTGGCTAATATAATCGCCAATGAATTGTCTGTAAACATTAAGACCACATCAGGCCCTGTCCTTGAGAGGCCTGGGGACCTTGCAGCGATCCTCACGAATCTTTCGGATATGGATATACTGTTCATTGATGAGGTTCACCGGCTACCGAGGATAGTTGAAGAGGTCCTTTATCCAGCCATGGAGGATTACCAACTCGATATAGTTATCGGACAGGGACCAAATGCAAGGACATTAAAACTGAATCTGCCAAGGTTCACCCTCATAGGAGCCACAACAAGGACAGGCCTTCTGACATCTCCCCTGAGGGACAGGTTCGGAGTAATAAGCAGACTTGAGTTCTATGAGCCTGAAGAACTGAAAAGGATTATACTGAGGACAGCTAAGATACTGAATGTTGATATAAAAGAGGATGCTGCCCTTGAGATAGCAAGGAGATCAAGGGGGACCCCAAGGATTGCGAACAGACTCCTCAGAAGGATAAGGGATTTTGCCCAGGTAAAAGGAACGGGTATTATTGACATCGATATTACAAGGTATTCCCTCAATGCCCTTGATATAGATGAAAAAGGGCTTGATGAGATGGACAGAAGGCTGCTGACGACCATAATAGAAAAATTCAGCGGTGGTCCAGTCGGTATCGAGACGATCTCGGCAGCATTGAGGGAGGAGAGAGATACCATTGAGGATGTATATGAACCCTATCTCCTTCAGGAAGGCCTCTTAGAGAGGACACCAAGGGGAAGGCTCGCCACAAAACTTGCCTACATGCATCTTGGGTTTAAGGAACCTCGGGGGCTTTTCTAATCGTCCATAGTCCAAAGACCATGGACCATGGACTGTGGACTAATCAAGGCCTTTTCCCGGGGTCTTCCAGCTTATCCAGTGCCATCATCTTCTCAAGGAGCGCCTTTGAGAGCATAACCGAGAGCTTTGAGTTTATAAGTTGCTCCCTGGCTGAAGCGAGTTGACTCTCTGCCTGAACAAGGGAAAGGATATCGGCCTTCCCAACCTTATACTCACCAAAGGCTTGCTCATAATTATAAAGGGCCTGCTTCAGTTGTTCTTCTGCAACCCTGACCTTACCCATTGATGTTAATATATCTTCCCTGATACGGTATATATTCAGCATGGTCTGTCTCTTGATCTCCCTTAACCTCTCCGCAGATACATCCACTTCTTTCTCTGAGGCCTTCAGCCTGAAATATTTGCCCAGTTCGAAGATGTTCCATGTGGCAGAAAGATCAACCCTTTTTTCCTCTGGAAAGGAAAAAAGAAACACCCCTCCTTCTGTCTTTGCGTAAGACGCACTAATAAATATAGAAGGAAGAAAGGGGCTGTAACCCTTTGACCTGTTCTTTTCCGCAATCTTGAGTGCCCTCTCAGCCTGTGTAACCTCTGGACCCTTGAGACCTGACTCGAATAAAAGATCCTTATCAGGAACCTCTATCTCTCCAACCAGGACACCCTCCAGGTCATAAGATGAATCAAGGTCTCTTCCTATTAATGAATTCAATTCAGAGATGGCCTTTTTCAGGTCTCCCTCTGCCTGAACGAGATTGTATCTTGCTTGTTCAAGTCTGACAGATGCCTGAAGCACATCTGACAATCTTGCAACACCAAACCTGTATCTCCCCTCCGCAACCTCATGGTCCTTTTCAGCATCCTTCAACTGTATCCTTCTCAATTCGAGTATCTCCCTTGAGGCGATCGCCTTATAAAAGGCTGTTTTAACCTGATATTGAAGATCAAGAAGAGTCTTTCTCAATTCCTCCTTATCAATATCTAAATTAAGAAATGCTATTTCCCTTTCATTCCTCCTGATGCCACCATCAAAAAGGGTATAGGATAACTTGATCTCATAGTTTCTAATGTTATAGTCAAGGTCTGATGTATAGTGACGGCTCTGCAATGTAGACACATCAAGGGAAGGCAAATAGGGGGAAAGGGTGGCCCTGTATAGTGCCTCGGATGCCATGATCTTTAACACTGCTGCCCTGTAAAAAGGGGAGTTCCTCTTTGCCATCTCTATCGCTTCATCAATAGTGAGGGGAAGGACAGGGGTTACAAAGACAAGAACCATTACTATTGAGACGAGCAAGGGATATCCGTATCCCTTAATGTAAGTCCTCATGACCTACCTCCTGAAGTCTTATTATATCATGTTATTCGTTATTAATCTTCGACCTCTTACTCGCCTCTAACACCTTTTTCCTGAGCCTTATTGATTGAGGCGTTACCTCAACAAGTTCATCCTCCCTGATGAATTCTAACGCCTGTTCAAGGTCCAATATCCTTGGTGGTATAAGTTGTATTGTATCATCTGCACTGGCAGCGCGCATATTTGTCAACTTCTTTTCCTTAGTAACATTAACATTCAGGTCATTATCCCTTGAGTTCTCTCCAACGATCATCCCTTCATAAACAGGCGTATTTTCTCTTATAAAAAGGGTACCCCTGGGTTGAAGATGAAAAAGGGCATAAGTGGTTGATCTGCCCGCCCTATCTGCTACAAGTGCACCTGTCCTCCTTTTAGACATAGGTCCGTGCCATGGCTCATATCCATCAAAAAGGTGATTCATCAGTCCTGTCCCCCTGGTATCTGTGAGGAACTGGGACCTGAAACCTATCAGTCCCCTTGAGGGGATCCTGAATTCAAGTCTTACCCTGCCATGTCCGTTATTCTGCATCTTCTGAATCTTTCCCTTTCTCATACCGACCTGCTGTGTAACAACACCCACAAATTCCTCAGGGACATCTATTACAAGCAACTCCATGGGCTCGTGCAAAGTTCCATTTATATCCTTTGTTATCGTCTCTGGCATGGATACAGATAGTTCATACCCTTCCCTTCTCATCATCTCTATCAGGATAGCGAGTTGTAATTCCCCTCTTCCCATCGCCTTGAATGAATCTGTATCCTCGAAACTTACTTTAATTGAGACATTATAGAGAAGTTCCTTCTCCAGTCTTTCTCTTAGATTCCTTGATGTCACGAACCTTCCTTCCCGCCCTGCGAAAGGCGATGTATTGACAGAAAAAACCATTGAGATAGTTGGTTCGTCCACCTTTATCCTTGGCAAAGGCCTTGGGTTTTCAAGATCAGTAATCGTATCTCCTATGTTAATTCCATCTATGCCAGAAAGGGCTACAATGTCTCCCACTAAGGCCTTATCTGTTTCGATTCTTTCGAGTCCCTGAAATGTGAATATCGATGTTATCTTTGTTTTAACTATCTCCCCATTTCCATTGACCACACCAACCAAATCACCGACCCTGACACTCCCAGAAAATACCCTTCCTATTGCGAGCCGTCCTATATAATCGTTGTAATCTATATTTGTAACAAGCAATTGCAAGGCTCCGTCCTTATCACCTTCGGGTGGAGGGATTGTCCTTAGTATAAGGTCAAACAATGGCTTAAGGTCTTCAGGGTTATCATTCAGGTCAACCAAGGCAATTCCTTTCTTTGCATTCGTATATACAATCGGAAATTCCAGTTGCTCTTCTGTAGCATCGAGATCAATAAACAAGTCATAAACCTCATTTAGAACAGCCTGTATACGGGCATCGGGTCTGTCAATCTTGTTTATAACAAGGATTGGAGGCAGCTTTAATTCCAATGCCTTCTTCAGGACAAATCTTGTCTGAGGTAAAGGACCTTCTGAGGCGTCAACGAGTAAGAGCACCCCATCGACCATCTTCAATGTCCTTTCTACCTCTCCTCCAAAATCAGCATGACCTGGTGTGTCGACAATATTTATCTTTACCCCTCTGTATTCCACGGCTGTGTTTTTAGCCATTATAGTGATTCCTTTTTCCCTCTCGAGGTCTATATTATCCATGATCCTTTCTTGAATCTGCTGGTTAGACCTGAATATCCCAGCCTGTCTCAGCATCCCATCAACAAGTGTTGTCTTCCCATGGTCAACATGGGCAATGATAGCAATGTTTCTTAAGTCATCTCTCTTCATTAAAGACCCCTCTCTATCACTTAGAATCTAAGAATTTATTTCATGACTTGCCACAAGATGATATTTTAACTTATTTGTGATACTTATGTCTCTGTGCATCGAGAGATAGTGAATTGCAGATTTCGTGTTAAAATAAAAGAGGAGGAAGGAGAGATAGCATCAATATTCGGTAATACATCAGGCCTTAAAGGATACCAGATTAATGCCCTCGAAAGGATATACAGGAGGAGGGTATCAAAGGACAGGCTTATAACCCACGAGCTTGCCAGGTATCTTGCAGAATTGTCCTCTGAGATAGGAAGGCAGATTGGGGTTATCATAACGAGATCAGGGGATATCTCCCATGTGGTGATAGGTGATAAAAAGGGGATATTTATACCTGACCTGAGTGATTACCCCCTTGGCAGGAAGGCACTCAGGGGGTTGAGGTTTATCCATACGCACCTCAAGAACGAACCGCTGAATCAGGACGATCTAACAGACCTTTCCCTTCTCAGATTTGATGTTATCGCTGCCATTGGAGTAAAGGATTCCTTACCTGATAACATTTATATAGCCCATCTCATGCCAGAGAAGAATGAAAGGACTGTACAGGTCTTGCCTCCAGAGAACCTTTACCATCTTGACCTTGACTTTCAGGCCTTTGTCGAGTCCCTTGAGGAAGAGATGGACAGGCAGAGGACCTTTGGCCAGGGGGATAATCGGGAAAGGGCGATCCTTGCAAGTGTCTCAACAAAACCACGATACGAACTTGAGGAATCAATGGAAGAACTGAAAGAACTTGCAAAATCATCAGGGGTTGCAATTCTTGATTCTATTATCCAGAGGCCTAAGGAGATAAACTCGAAATATCTCATGGGTGAGGGAAAACTGAAAGAGCTAATAATAACCGCCATGAACAAAGGGGCAACTATGCTGATCTTTGATCAGGACCTTACCCCATCCCAGATCCGATCTATAAGCGAGATGACTGAATTGAAGGTGATAGACAGGTGTCAGCTCATCCTTGACATCTTTGCCCAGCGAGCCCATAGCAGGGACGGAAAGGTACAGGTAGAGCTTGCACAGTTAAAATACAGGCTGCCAAGGCTTACAGGAAAGGGTACTGCCATGTCCAGACTTACAGGAGGGATCGGTGGCAGGGGGCCAGGAGAGATGAAGCTTGAGATAGACAGGCGTCGTGTCAGGGACAGGATAGCCCTACTGGAAAAACAGTTAAGGATGCTATCGGAGGCAAGGAGACAGAGGAGACACAGAAGGGTAGAAAAGGGAATACCAATAGTATCCATCATAGGTTATACAAATGCAGGGAAATCAACCCTCCTCAATGTCCTTACAAAGAGTCATACCTTTGTGGAGGATCGTCTATTTGCGACACTGGATACATCCAGCAGGAGGTTGCGATTCCCAAGAGAAAGGGAGATAATTATCACAGATACAGTAGGATTCATAAGGGACCTCCCTGAGGACCTATTAGCTGCCTTTAAATCAACCTTAGAGGAGCTGGAGGATGCAGACCTCTTGATCCACCTTGTTGACTCATCAAACCCAAGATTTGAGCAGCACATATCCTCTGTAGAAAAGATATTGCGAGAATTGAACCTGAATGATAAACCCCAGATCCTCGTCTTTAACAAGATAGACAGGATACCCGAAGAAGAAAGGGAAGCATTGATAAGAAGATATAAGGCGATAGGTATCTCTGCACTGGATCCTTCAACATTCAGACCACTCCTTGATGCCATTGAGGTTCATTTGTGGGGCAATAAAAACAGGACTACTATCACAACAATATAGTATAATACCGTGATGATGGAATTTAAGCCTAAGTGGATTGCCTGGGAGATAACAAGGAGGTGTAACCTCCGCTGTATCCATTGCCGCTCAGCCTCTGAGATGGAGGTGAAGGGTCACCCTGACTTTTCAACAGAGGAGGCCTTCAGGATAATCGATGACATATCAAGCTATGCAAAGCCTGTTATGGTGCTTTCAGGAGGTGAACCCCTTATAAGGCCAGATGTATTCGATATCGCCAGATACGGAACAGAGAAGGATTTGAGGATGTGTCTTGCCACAAACGGGACACTCGTGGATGATGAGATCTGCGAAAGGATAAAGGAATCGGGAATAAAGATCGTATCCCTCAGTCTTGATGGTTCGAATGAGGATGTCCATGACGACTTCAGGAATCAAAAGGGCGCATTCTCAGGCACCATTAATGCAGCAAGATTATTCAAAAAACATGGTATTGAATTCATCATAAACTCATCTTTCACAAAGAGGAATCAGGAAGAGATACCAAAGGTCTATAGGCTTGCAAAGGAACTTGGTGCAACTGCCTGGTACATGTTCATGATAGTGCCAACAGGCAGGGGAGAGGAGATAATGAGTGAACTCATATCAAAGGAGGACTATGAAGATATCCTTGAATGGCACTATCAGATGGAAAAGGATGAGTCTGACATGCTTGTTAGACCTACCTGCGCTCCCCACTACTACAGGGTTGTGCTTCAGAGATCAAGAGACGAGAAGGTGAGATTCCAGAGGAGGACCCTAAAGTTTTCGACAGGAGGTGCGAAGGGTTGTATAGCAGGTCAATTAATCTGTCTTATAGATGTGGACGGCAATGTTCTGCCCTGTAGCTATTTTCCTAAGTCTGCAGGAAATATAAGGGAAAGATCCTTCAAGGACATATGGGAGAACTCTGATTTATTCAAGGAATTGAGGGACTTCAAGAGATATAAGGGGAGATGCGGCTCCTGTGAATATATAAATGTCTGTGGAGGCTGCAGGGCAAGGGCATATTCTGTTTATGGGGATTATCTTGAGGAGGAGCCCTTCTGTAGTTATGTCCCTGTAAAGATGAGAAAGACAAGGATTGTTAAGTAGGAGGCACAATGAACGAGACATTTCTTAAGGCCTGTCGGGGAGAACCAGTAGATTACACACCTGTCTGGATAATGAGGCAGGCAGGGAGATACCTTCCAGAATACCAGGCGGTCAGGGCAGATGTGGATTTTCTCACACTCTGTAAGACCCCTGAGCTGGCTGCAAAGGTGACCATTCAACCAGTTGAGAGGCTTGGTGTTGATGCAGCCATTCTCTTTTCTGACATCCTCATACCTGTTGAGGCAATGGGGATGCATCTTGAATTCAATGAGAAGAAAGGACCAATCCTGAGGGAACCGGTCAGGACAAAGTCTGCCCTTGACAGGCTTATAATCCCTGATACAGAGGACAGCATGCCTTTTGTTATAGATACCATCAGGATACTGAGAAAAGAGCTTCGGGTGCCCCTGATAGTGTTTTCCGGAGCCCCTTTTACCCTTGCGACCTACATAATAGAGGGTGGCAGCACAAAGAACTTTGTCAACACAAAAAAGATGATGTACCAAAACCCAGGACTCTTTAATGGCCTTATGGAGAAACTCACACTGACAGTTATATCCTATCTCGCCTCTCAGATAAGGGCAGGTGCACAGGCAGTCCAGATATTTGATTCCTGGGCAGGGATACTTTCACCCAAGGACTATGATGAATATGTCCTTCCCCATATCAAGAAGACCATCTCTGAACTGAAGAAGGAAGGGGTTCCTGTGATATACTTTGTCAATGATTGCGCTGGACTGCTCAATTCTATAAAAAAGACTGGTGCTGATGTAATAGGGGTTGACTGGAGGATAGACCTCAAAGAGGCTATTAAAAAACTCGGTAAAAGATACTCTGTTCAGGGCAATCTCGATCCATGTGCCCTTTTTCTACCAAGGGAAAGGATAGAGGATCGAGTAAAGGAGATACTCTATAAGGGAGAATTTGCAAGGGGACATATCTTTAACCTTGGCCATGGCATCCTTCCAGAGACACCCGTTGAAAATGCCATAGCCATGGTTGAGGCTGTTCATAGATACAGTAAGAGGTGATCGTGAAGGGAGAGCCTTTTTCCGATGCCCTGAAGATAGCCCTTATATATTTTATTGTCGGAGTAATCTACATATATACCACAGATCGCATAGTTGGGCATTTAGGGGACCCCCAAATGATTACGCTTATTCAGACCTATAAGGGTATCGCCTTTATAACGGTCTCTTCCATAATCATCTTCTACCTTGTTTGGAGGAGTCATCGGGAGGATCAGAGACTGAGAAATGAACTGGAGGAACAGATAAAGGAGAGGACCAAAAGGCTTGAGGAGGCAAAGGCAGTGGCAGAGGCGGCAAACAGGGCAAAATCCGAATTTCTTGCAAATATGTCCCATGAATTGAGGACACCCCTTAATGCCATCATAGGTTTTTCCGAGGCATTGGGAGATGGAATCTATGGTCCACTTAATGATAAGCAGAGAGAATACATAAAGGACATCGAAAGAAGCGGCATTCGATTGCTGAATACCATAAATGACATCATAGATGTCAGCAGGATAGAGGCAGGAGTCGTAAATATCGAGACCTCAGAATTCTCCCTGAAGGAACTGATATACTCATCAGAGGCGATCTTCAGGGAAAAGGCGAGGAAACATAATATAGAGATGACCTATTCTGTTAAAGATGACATTGATATCATCAAAGGTGATCAGAGAAAGCTCAAGCAGGTGCTCGTTAACCTCATCTCCAATGCGATCAAGTTCACCCCTGATGGAGGTAAGGTCAATGTTACTGCAAGGAAGGCAATCAATGCCTGTGAAGGCAAAGACAGTATCCCTGACCATATAGAGATATCTGTTGAGGATACCGGGATAGGTATTGCAGCAGAGGATATGCCAAGGCTCTTTCAACCCTTCGTGCAACTGGAATCACCCTACCAGAAGAGGTATGAGGGAACAGGACTCGGGCTCTTTCTCATAAAAAGGCTTATCGAGATGATGGGTGGTAAGGTGTGGGTTCAGAGTGAGAAGGGAAAGGGAAGCAGGTTCACCTTTGTCATACCATCGAAAATGTGATATATTTAAGTAATGGTAAAGAAGATACTGATCGTTGAGGATGATGAGCTCAACAGAAAGCTGTTTCAGTCCATACTCTTTGAGGCTGGCTATGATGTCCTTGTTGCTGCCAGCGGAGAAGAGGCACTTGAGATTATGGGAAAGGTATCCCCTTCCCTCATACTCCTTGATATAATTATGCCAGGAAAGAGCGGGCTCGAGGTTGTTAAGGAATTAAGGGAGAAGGGACTTCTTAAGGATACAAAGGTCTATGCCCTTACAGCCACATATCTGGATGAAAAGGACTCCACATACTTTGATGGCATAATAACAAAGCCGATAAGGATAATGGAGTTTAAGGAGACTGTCAGAAAGGCTATCGGAGGTTGATATTAAGAAGATACTCGTTGTAGATGATGATGAGTTAAACCTGAAACTCCTTTCATCAATGCTCGAATCAGAGGGCTATACCGTATCAACGGCAACGAATGGGCCTGATGCAATAGAAAAGGCAGCATCATTCAATCCTGACCTCATCCTCCTTGATATCATGATGCCTGGCATGGATGGCTATGAGGTATGCCGTCAGTTGAGGATAAAGGACGAGACAAATCGGATACCTGTTATATTCATTACAGCCCTCGATGATAGAGACTCAAAACTCAAAGGCCTGAAGGTTGGCGCCAATGAGTTTCTCACAAAACCTATTGACAGATCAGAGCTATTCATCCGTGTCCAGAATCTCCTGACAGTTAAGGAATACCAGGACTTTCTGAATGATTATAACAGAACCCTTGAGGCAATGGTTCATCAGAGGACCCAGCAACTGGAGGAGGCCTTTAAGGACTTAGAGGCTGCCCATGAAAGGATAAAGAAAGGATACCTTGACACCATCTACAGGTTGACCCTGGCAGCGGAATACAAGGATGAGGACACGGCAAATCACCTAAGGAGGATAAGCTTTTACAGTCAGTATCTCTCAAAGGAGATGGGCATGCCCGGCGAGTTTTCTGAGATCATATTCTATGCCTCCCCTATGCATGATATAGGCAAGATAGGTATCCCCGATGCTATCCTTTTCAAACCAGGGAGATTAACCCCTGAGGAGTTCGAGATAGCAAAGAATCATACAGTCATAGGTGGAAAGATCCTTAATGGTTCTGAATCAGAGATCCTACAGATGGCAGAACAGATTGCCCTCTGCCACCATGAGAGATGGGATGGTACTGGCTATCCAAGGGGCCTCAAGGGAGAGGAGATCCCTATTGAGGGAAGGATAGTGAATATCATCGACCAGTACGATGCATTAAGGAGTAAGAGACCCTATAAACCTGCTTTTCCCCATGAAAGGGCCGTAGAGATCATAACAGAAGGGGATGGGAGGACAATGCCCCATCACTTTGACACTGTGATTCTTGAGATATTCAAAAGGATAGCACCTGTATTGAATGACATATACGAGTCCCATAAGGATTAGGAGGAATCAGAGGTCATAAAACAGATCGGTATAATTCTGCTTAATCTTGGGGGACCTGATTCACTCAGGGCTGTGAGACCTTTTCTCTATAACCTCTTCTCTGACAGAGATATAATAAGGCTCGGTCCTTATTTCCTGCAGAGGCCTATCGCCTTTATCATATCTATGCTAAGGACTGGCAAGACAGAGAGGGCATATAGCCTTATCGGCGGGAAATCACCGATCCTCGATATAACAGAGGCGCAAGCAAAGGAACTTGAAGAGGCTTTAAATTCAGGCTCTGGAATTCGGGATTCAGCATTCAAGGTCTATGTGGGTATGAGGTACTGGTATCCCTCAATTGAAGAGGCAGTAATCAGGGCTATTTCTGAGGGATCAGAAAGGCTCCTTGCCCTCAGCCTATATCCCCATTACTCAATAGCTACGACAGGCTCTGCCATGAGAGAATTCGAGAGGGTAATAAGGGATAGAGAGAACAGGATCGAGTTTTCTTCTATTAGATCCTGGTTTGACAACCCCTTTTATATCGATGCGATGGTGGATGTGATAAAAAAGGGGTTTATTAAGTCAGGCCAGATACCAGTGCTATTCAGTGCCCATAGTCTGCCAGAAAGATTCATAATCGAAGGGGACCCTTATCTTGATGAGATAAAAGGTACGATAGGGGAGATATCCAAAAGGATAGAGATGGAGTATTACCTTTCCTTTCAGAGCAAGAGCGGCCCTGTTAAATGGCTTGAACCTTCCACAGAGGAGATGCTCCACAGACTTGCTAAAAAGAACATAAAGAACCTCCTGGTAGTCCCCATAAGCTTTGTTTCAGACCATATAGAAACACTCTATGAGATTGATATATTATATAAGGGCATTGCTGATAAGCTCGGCATAAACCTGATAAGGACAGAATCACTTAATACTCATCCCATGCTCATTAAGGCACTGGAGGATATGGTTATCAAAAGGAGTAGAGAACTCGTATGGATAGGGTAGTCATAGTTGGGGCAGGCATATCAGGCCTTTCATTAGCCTATCTCTTAATGAGGGAAAGACCATCCCTCGAGATAATTATCCTTGAGGCAGAAGAAAGACCTGGTGGTAAGATCTGGACGGACAGGAAGGATGGTTTTTTATGCGAGAGTGGTGTGAACGGCTTTCTTGACAACAGGCCAAAGACCCTTGAGCTCGCCTCTCTGCTCTTACTCGATCCCCTGAGGAGCAATGAAAATGCTCGAAAAAGGTTCATCTATTCTGATGGAAGGCTTAGGCTCATACCGGAATCACCCGCCTCTTTTCTCAAATCAGACCTGTTAAGTATCTGGGGAAGGATAAGGGTCCTATTTGAGGCAATCATACCCAGGAGGGGGAGATCAATTACTGAAGAGAGCCTTGCAGAATTTGCAATAAGGAGGCTTGGAAGAGAGGCCTATGAAAAGCTCATAGACCCTATGGCATCAGGTATCTATGCAGGTGATCCTGATAACCTGAGCCTGAAGAGTTGTTTTCCAAGGGTCTACAACCTCGAAATGGAATATGGCAGCCTCATCAGGGGCATGATAAACCTTCAAAAGAAGGCAAAGAAGGAGGGGAAGTCTGCCCCTGGACCTGGCCCTGGCGGGACCCTGACATCATTCCGTTCAGGCATGGGAGCATTAATCGAGGTATTGAAAAATAGACTTGGCGGAAGGCTGAGGACAGTCAGTAAGGTCATCTCCATAACAAAGGAGAAGGATATTTACACGGTAAACCTCAAAAATGGCAGGAGTGTAGCAACCAATGTGGTCGTTATAGCAACTCCTGCTTATGAGGCATCAGCCATAATCAGGAATCTTGATGCAGGACTGTCCTTACTCCTTTCTGAAATCCCCTACCCTTCCCTCTCGGTTGTCTGTCTTGGATACAGAAAGGATAAGATAAAACATGACCTGAATGGCTTTGGATTCCTCGTGCCTCACAGGGAAAAAAGGAGGATACTCGGCTCTCTCTGGGATTCGAGCATATTCCCTGATAGGGCTCCAGAGGGCTATGCCCTTATAAGGAGCATGGTTGGTGGCATGAGGGCATCAGAGCTTGCACTCATGGAGAGGGATAAGCTTGTAACAATGGTTCAGGACGAGCTTAGAGATATCATGGGTATCAGGGCAGAGCCTGACTTTGTAAGTGTCTATGTCCATGAAAAGGCGATCCCTCAATATATCATAAGACATTCTGAGAGGTTAAGTATAATAGACGAAATGGTGGCAAAAAGATATAAAGGACTTTACTTTACAGGCAATGCCTACAGGGGGATCGGGGTAAATGATTGCATAGAGAATTCTTATAAACTAACCAATGAGATCCTGAAGCGAGAACTTCGGGAGAAAGGAGGATAAGATGAAGGAAGAAGAGATCGTGGAGATCCTTAAGAGGGAAAACGAGGAGTTCAGGAGGCTTGCTGAGGAGCATAGGAGCCTCGATAATTTGCTTACTGAGATCGACAGAAAACCATATCTGACCCCTGATGAGGAGATCGAAAGAAAAAGGATCCAGAAACTAAAGCTGAATAAGAAAGACAGGATGGCTGAACTCATAAGGGAATACAGGAAGATGCACTCAAATTAAGGAGGATATGTGAAGAAATCGATGAGGAGTAGCAGGATAAAGGAAGGTCTCGAAAGGGTGCCCCACAGGGCACTCCTTTATGCAACAGGAATACCAAGGACTGAGATCGATAAACCCTTCATAGGCGTTGCAACGAGTTTTACAGATATCATCCCTGGCCATATCGGGATGAGGGATCTTGAGAGGTTTATCGAAAAGGGAATACATTCAGGAGGGGGTTATCCCTTCTTCTTCGGGGTCCCTGGCATATGCGATGGCATAGCCATGGGCCATTCGGGCATGCACTATTCCCTTCCCTCAAGGGAGTTGATAGCTGATATGGTAGAGACCATAGCAGAGGCCCATCAGTTTGATGGCCTTGTTCTGCTCACAAATTGTGACAAGATTACCCCTGGGATGCTCATGGCAGCAGCAAGGATAAACATACCATCCATCATAGTAACCGCAGGCCCCATGCTATCAGGTCATCTAAAGGGAAAAAGGCTCTCCCTTGTCAATGACACCTTTGAGGCAGTCGGAAAATACAAGAGAGGTCTCATTAAGGATGAGGAACTGGAGGCCCTTGAGATGTGCGCCTGTCCTGGTGCGGGTTCCTGCCAGGGCATGTACACAGCAAACACAATGGCCTGTGTTACTGAGGCCATTGGAATGAGCCTTCCCAAGTGTGCTACGGAACTTGCTGTATCTGCAAACAAGAGGAGGATCGCCTTTGAGAGTGGCAGGAGGATAGTGGAACTCATAAAAAAGGGTATAACTCCCAGAAGGATAATGACAAGACAGGCCTTTGAGAATGCCATAATGGTAGATCTTGCCCTTGGTGGTTCCACTAACACGGTGCTCCATATCCCTGCCATCGCCTATGAGGCTCAGGTCAAACTCCCCCTTGAGATTTTCGATATACTGAGCAAACAGACCCCCCATATCGCAAACATGCTTCCAGGGGGTGAGCATTTCCTGGAGGACCTTGATTATGCTGGGGGCATACCAGCAGTAATGAAGAGGCTAAGGGACAGGATCCACAAAAACATCACAGTCAGCGGAAAATCAACCCATGAGATAGCTGATGAGGCCTATATCTCTGATGAGGATGTTATAAGACCCATTGAAAAGGCATACCATAAAGAAGGGGGTATAGCAATATTAAAGGGTAATCTCGCACCTGACGGAGCTGTTGTTAAGCAGAGTGCTGTTAGCAAGAAGATGATGAGATTCACAGGGACTGCAAAGGTTTATGACTCTGAAGAGGCAGGAATGAAGGCAATCCTCAATGGAGAGATTAAGGCAGGAGATGTGGTTGTTATAAGATACGAAGGGCCAAAGGGAGGCCCTGGTATGAGGGAGATGCTTTCACCAACAGCTACCATAGCAGGAATGGGATTGAGTGAATCTGTTGCCCTTATAACAGATGGAAGGTTTTCAGGTGGAACAAGGGGTCCGTGTATAGGGCATATATCGCCAGAGGCTATGGAAGGTGGCCCTATTGCCATAGTTAAAAATGGTGACAGGATCAGGATTGACATACCCGAAAGAAGGATCGAATTGCTATTGCCTGATGAAGATATCAAGAAGAGGCTCAGTGAATGGAAGGCACCAGCACCTAAGATAACAAAGGGGTATCTCGCAAGGTATGCAAGAATGGTTACATCTGCCTCAAAGGGTGCTGTTATGATGAGTGATATTAAGGGGTAGTCCAATGGATTTGAGATGCACTTACTGTCATGAATCTCTGACGCTGCGATTTGGCTGAAGGACCGTTTATCTCCGCTGCACCGTGTGTGGAAGGGACTTTAGAATATCGGAATATCTTGATGAGATAGATGAGGAAACCTGGGAAAGGATATCAGGCCGATCCTGCGATAGGGCCTAAATCAATAGCTCATCGATGTCCTTAAAGGCCCGACCTGTTGATTCAGCGAGGGCCTTATGAACAACCTTTCCACTGAATATATTAACCCCTCTTCTTATTGATTTATCCTCTCTTATTGCCTCTACTATGCCCATATCTGCAATCTTCTTTATGAATGGAAGCGTTGCATTCGTAAGGGCAATGGTGGATGTCCTTGGATAAGCACCAGGCATATTCGAGACAGCATAGTGAATTATGCCATCAACCTCATAGATCGGTTTATCATGGGTTGTTGGTATTGTTGTCTCAACGCAACCTCCCTGATCAACAGAGACATCCACTATCACTGAGCCTTTCTTCATCATACTGAGCATATCCCTTTTTATGATAACAGGTGTCCTTCCCCCTGGAACGAGGACGGCCCCTATGATTATATCCGCATCCCTTATCTCCTTAACAAGATTTTCTTGATTCAGGATTAATGTCCTTATTCTGCCATGAAACATCTCATCAATCTTCTGAAGCCTTTCTATGCCCCTGTTTAATACAACTGTTTCCATACCAAGCCCATGGGAAACCCTGGCAGCATTCATCCCTACTACACCGGCACCGATTATAACAGCCTTTGCAGGGGCTACACCAACAGAGCCTGAGGGAAGTACTCCATTACCACCCCATATCTTCTGAAGATAATAGGAAGCAACCAAAGGGGCCATCCTTCCAGCAATCTCACTCATCGGGGTCAAGAGTGGTAAGGTTCCGTCTTTTTCAAGGGTTTCATAGGCAATCGCAATAGTCTTTTTTGCTATCAGCAGGTCTGTAAGTTCAGGATTCGGTGCGAGATGGAGATATGTGAATATTGCTTGTCCTTCTCTAATAAGGTCATACTCCTCTGGCAAGGGTTCTTTCACTTTGACAATGAGGTCAGATTTGCTATAGACAGTTTTTCTATCCACTATATCCGCATCTGCCCTGAGGTATTCTTCATCATCAAAGCCTGATCCTTCTCCAGCACCCTTCTCTACAAGTACAGTATGGCCTGACCTCTTCAGTTCAGCCACTCCTGAAGGGGTCATGCCAACCCTGTATTCGTGAGTCTTTATCTCTTTTGGGATACCGATGATCATGGATTATTATATCAAAAATTCAACCATAAGATTTTTCTTGCATTCAACAAAAAAATTCTTTATGATTATAGTATGTTAAGAGAAAAAGTTAAAGAGGTTCTTGAGAAAGTAAGGATAGGTCTGAAGGCAGAGGGAGGGGATATAGAGTTAATAGATGTCAGGGACGATGTTGTTTATGTTAGGCTGACAGGTTCGTGCGCAACCTGTCCAATGTCGCAACTGACCATGAAAAACTGGGTTGAATCTACCCTCAAGAAGGAGATCCCCGAGATCAGGGCTGTCCAGACCGTATGAGGTTAGGATCAGCTATAGGCTTACTGATCTGCCTCTTAATGATCCTATCCTTCCCCTCTTTTGCTGCTGATAAGGCAGTTGTGAAGGAGATTCGATACTGGTCTTCCCAGGGCCAGACAAGGGTTGTGATTGACCTTTCAAGACCTGTTGATTATAAGGCTAATCGCCTTTCACAACCTGACAGACTCTATTTTGATCTATCCGCAGCACAGATCCCTCTGGAGATAAAAAAGACCCTTTCTGTTGGAGACGGGATTCTTAGGTCCATAAGGGCAGGTCAGTTCAATCCTGATACAGTCAGGGTCGTACTCGATCTTGAGCGCATGGAAGGTTATAATGTCTTTCTATTCGATGATCCCACAAGGCTCGTCATAGACATCAATGCAAAGAAGGTAGAATCCTTTGTAACAAAGAGGATTGTTGTCATTGATCCAGGCCATGGTGGTCATGACCCTGGTGCAATAGGCCCGAAGGGTCTCAAGGAAAAGGATGTAGTCCTTGATATTGCCATGAGGGTTAGAGAGATATTGTCAAGGGAACCTTCTCTGGAGGTTTATCTAACCAGGGATAATGATATATTCATCCCCCTTGAAGAGAGGACAGCGATAGCCAGGGAAAAAGAGGCAGACCTCTTCATCTCGATCCATGCCAATGCAAGCCCTAACAGGGCCGCAAAGGGAGTGGAGACCTATCTGCTAAACTGGACCAATGATGAAGAAGCCATTAGGGTTGCAGCAAGGGAGAATTACATATCTATGAAGAGGATGAAGGAGAGGATGGCAGCCTACAAGAATGATGTGGAAAGGATTCTTAATGACCTGAGCAGGGATTATAAGCGGGAGGAATCACTTAAGCTTGCTTATCTTGTTCAGAATTCCATTGTATCGGAGATTAGCAAGGACCGCAAAAGGATAATTAATCTTGGTGTAAAGCAGGCACTTTTTTATGTCCTCGTTGGTGCATCCATGCCATCAATACTTGCAGAGGTCTCCTTTATCAGCAATCCAGAGGAGGAGAGATTACTCAGTATGGAAAATTACCGGTCGGCCCTGGCAAACTCCATAGCCCAGGGCATAAAGACATACCTCTCCCAGCAGACCCCCCTCCAGAAGGTTGCTGGCACAGGATTAAAGAAGGCAAAGGGATCCTTAAACTTTTAGTCTGAATGGCAAACCTTGACATCCTGATAAAGAACGCCATCATCTTTGACGGTTCAGGTAAAGACCCATTTAAGGGCAGCATTGGCATAAAAGGAGACAGGATAGCCCTGGTCTCCTTTAATCCTGATGAGAAGATTCCTTCAGGGAAGGTCATTGATGCAGATGAGCTTGCGGTCTCACCAGGATTCATTGATACCCATTCCCATTCGGAATTCACACTCCTTGCTGACAGTCGGGCAGAGGGAAAGCTCCTTCAGGGTATCACCACAGAGATAAACGGAAACTGTGGCCTCTCAGCAGCCCCTCTAATGGGTGAGGCAGCGGTACATAGAGAGGCTGACCTTGAGGAACTGGGCATTGATGATAGATGGGCAACCCTCAGAGAGTATTTCTCGATCCTTGAAAAAAAGGGACTGACAATAAACTTTGCAACCCTTGTTGGTCACGGCAATCTGAGGGCATCTGTAATGGGTTTCAGCGATAAAAAACCTGGCAGGCAGGATATGGAAAGGATGCTTACCCTCCTTGATGAATCTATAAGGGATGGGGCGATCGGGCTCTCCACAGGTTTGATCTATCCTCCAGGGGTATTTTCTGAAATGGATGAGATAGTTGAACTTACCAGGAGTATCAAGAATCTCATCTATACAACCCATATGAGGAGCGAAGGTGACAGGCTTCTGGAGGCTGTTGAGGAGACCATAGATATTGGCAGGAGATCAGGTATTCATATTCACATATCACACATTAAGACAAGCGGCAGGAGGAACTGGCATAAGATTGATAGGGTAATCTCGATGATTGATCAGGCAATGGCAGAAGGGATAAGGGTAACCGCAGACAGGTATCCATACACTGCAGCCTCCACGGATCTGGATGCTATACTGCCCTCATGGGCATATGAGGGAGGTGGTGAGAAAGAGATTGAAAGATTGAAGGATAAAGGGATCAGGGAAACCTTGAAGAAAGAGATAATATCCCAGCACACTGAGGCAGAATACTGGAGAGGTGTGATGATATCATCCACAACAAAAGAGGATAATAAATGGATGGAGGGGAAATCCCTTGAGGAGCTATCAATCATAATGAAAAAAGACCCTCTTGACCTCCTCTTCGATATACTGATTGACGAAAAACTCAGGGTTGGTGCCATATTCTTTTCAATGAATGAAGATAATCTCAAAAGATACCTCTCCCTTCCCTATGTAATGATAGGGTCTGACAGTTCTGCCAGATCCTTTGATGGCATCACAAGAAATGGCAAACCCCATCCGAGGGGATTTGGCAGCTTTCCAAGGTTTCTCTGTAAGTACAGTGATGGGCTCGGAATAGCAGAGGCGATTCGTAGGATAACAGCTTTGCCAGCGCAGACCTTTTCAATAAAGAAGAGGGGGTTAATAGCAGAAGGTTATTATGGGGATATCGTAATATTCGATGATAAAAGGATCTCTGACAGGGCAGACTTTCAAGAACCATTCATGAAGCCTGATGGAATCAGTCATGTGATCATAAATGGAAAGATTGCAGTCAGGGATGGAATACCCACAGGCACAAAGAGCGGAAGGATACTGAGAAATGGTCAGTAAACCAGTAATTGGGGTAACCTCAGATATTGAAGACAACTATTATAGATTGAGAAATGAATACGTACATGCTGTTATTAGGGCAGGAGGTATTCCCCTCCTGATTCCTCCGCAGGAGTCATCCCATCTGGTAAATATCTTAGATGGACTCATAATACCTGGTGGCAATGACCCTGACCCATCTTATTATGATGAGACACCCCATAGCATGACCAGGATAGTTCCAAGGAACAGGAGTGATTTTGAATTATCCTTGATAGAGTCATTGATTGAAAGGAAAAGACCGATCCTTGGAATCTGTTACGGTATGCAACTGATAAATATCCTTTTTGGAGGAAGCCTCTATCAGGATATCCCGAGTCAGGCAGTAGGTTCTATTGATCATAGGGATGACCATCCTGTCTTGATAAAGGATAACCCTTTCTTTGAGGAAGGAGGTTATTGGGTAAATTCATCTCATCATCAGGCTGTCAGGGATATTGGGAGGGGACTCGAAGTCCTTGCAGTTGCACCAGATGGGATAGTGGAAGGCCTGTATATGAAAGGAAACACCTTTTTGGTGGGCATTCAATGGCATCCTGAAAGGCCTCTTAAAAAACATGGTAGCCCTGATGCAGATAGATATGATAGACTGTCAGAGGATATATTCAAATCCATGATTGACAGTGTAAAGGAAATACATGGTACTCAATAGATTCTATCTACTGTCTCTCCTCTCCTTGGTAATACTTCTTGGTTATCTGAGCTATCAGATATTCAAGCCGTTTCTGACACCCATAGCATGGGCAATAGTTCTATCCCTTGTATTTTATCCCCTCTATGCCTTTTTTTTGAAGATCCTGAGATATAAGTCCCTGTCATCCATTCTTACACTGATCGTGATCATCACTATAATCCTTGGTCCCTTCTCATACCTGTCAATCCTCCTTGTTAATGAATTAAAGGGCATCTCTGAGTATATTGAATCAGACAGGTTAGAAGAGATAGGTAAGATCCTCAATCATCCTCAGGTGAAGGCAATTATTGAGAGGGTCATAACCTTTTTCAATATCCCTGAGGAAAAGTTCGATGCTGCTATCATCAGTGGACTGTCAAATCTGGGTAAAGGTCTTCTGAAAAGGCTGACCATAGGTGTTGGAGATGTATTCACTGTCATATTGAATTTTATATTCATGTCCTTTTCGATCTTCTTTCTCCTGAAGGATGGCACGGATTTCCTCAAGAGATTCAGGGATTATATGCCCTTTTCAGAGGAACAGAAGGATAGGCTGACCATTCAGATAAGGGATATAATAGTTTCAACCTTGTACGGAGGGGTTATTGTGGCTATGGTTCAAGGTATTATTGGCGGCATCACCTATTCACTCCTTGGTATAGA
>JBBIPQ010000011.1:0-29522 GCA_037442785.1 Nitrospirota bacterium | reverse complement strand
TGATACCTTTTCATATCTTCCTCCGTTACAGAATATCTTTCCATATTTAAACCTCCCCAAGATAATCTTCTTAGGCAAGATAATCTTCTTAGGAAGGAGCATATCAAACATGTGACATCTTAAAATATAATTAAGTGTGACATTTTAAAATTGTAACCACACTTATCAGGGTTGTTGACAATCTATCAACTTAGATTGTATCCTAATATTCTTAGGGCCGCTAGCTCAGCTGGTAGAGCAACGCCCTTTTAAGGCGTGGGTCGTTGGTTCGAATCCAACGCGGCTCACTGGAGATGATTCTGGACTTCGAATAAAAGATTCGAATTTCGGAATTAGCTGTCCCCATCGTCTAGCCAGGCCCAGGACATCGCCCTTTCAAGGCGGTAACGCGGGTTCGAATCCCGCTGGGGACGCCAGATCTCTTCCTTCCAGTATTAATACCCAGAATAGATCAGCATTATAGAGCTGTGATCAGGGACCCTGGAATGGCTGGCGACCATTTCAACAATTAAGTTAAGACAAATATCAACAGATAAAATTATTTCTGATTTGGTAATTGAACTTCAGGATGGTGCCCCCTGCAGGAGTCGAACCTGCGACACCAGGTTTAGGAAACCTGTGCTCTATCCTACTGAGCTAAGGGGGCAATCAATCTAATCGATTTATTTCTCAAAGACCTTATTTACAGCCTCTTCAGCAGTGACTGCCTTAATAATGCCTTCAATATCCCAGGTGTTGATACCAACCACAGTTTTCCCTGACTTGAGTGCAAAGGCAATTTCCGAAAGCGTCCCATATTCTCTGCCAACGGCTATGACTGCATCTGCAGTTCTGATTATGATAACATTTCTTCCTTCACCAAATCCAGTGGCAATAGGAATATCAATGTAAGGATTGGCATATTCTGTTTTTTCATATGGCAGGATGCCGATGGTGATCCCGCCTGCGTCTTTTGCCCCTTTAGAAGCGGCTTCCATCACACCACCAAGTCCTCCGCACACCAGAAGGGCATCCTTTTCGGCAACAAGCCTTCCTACCCTTTCAGCAATTTTTGAGAGATTCTCATCAGTCTTGCCTGTACCTATGACAGCAATTATTTTTTTGTGCACGAAATCCTTCCTTTAAGAATTAATTGGTCGGGGCGAGAGGATTTGAACCTCCGACACCACGGTCCCGAACCGTGTGCGCTACCAGGCTGCGCTACGCCCCGTGGTATAACCATATTATATTAAACTATTTTGCTCTAAAAATGTATACCGTACTGTCGCCATCTTTATGTAGGATATTTTGTTCTATTTCTATAAACGATCGTTTTATTTTAAGTATCGTTTACAAAAAAGCAATTATTGTTCTTAATTGTTATTTTTTTGTTGACAAAAATTTTTTTTTCGTATATAAAATTATTGGAGGATTTATTGAAATGTTAAAGAGTTTATTTTCATCATCTATAAGGGCGGATGTGCTATCCCTCCTCTTAAACAGTCCTGATGAAAAGTTTTATGTCCGAGAGATTGCGAAATTACTCAGGAAGAATCCATCAGGTATCAAGAGAGAGCTTGATAACCTTGAAAAAATGGGAATTGTAATAAGTGAAAAGGTTGCCAATCTGAAGTATTTTCAGGCAAACAGGGAATCTCCTCTCTATTCGGAACTGAAGAACCTGATAACGAAATCCCTTGGTCTACCTGGTGCTATAAAGGCATTAATCAGGGCCTCTGGTGCACGGGCTGCCTTTATCTATGGCCCATATGCCGAAGGTGAGGATGTAGACAGCGTTGACCTTTTCGTAATTGGTGCATCTCCTTCAGTATTAAAGGGACTAAAGGATCTTGAAAGAAAATTTTCTATAAAGATCAACTGTACACTTATGGATGAGGATGAGTACAGGATGAAGAGAAAGAAGGCAGATAGTGCACTTAAGAGGATACTATCTGGTAAGCGAATCACCCTGATCGGTAGGGCTTAGCCTTTGCCGTAAGGGGTAAAGAAAGGAGGTGATGGCATAATGGCAACGAAGAAGGCAGCAGCAAAGAAACCAGCAGCAAAGAAGACCGCAGCAAAGAAGACCGCAAAGAAGAAATAAGGATGCCCAATCCACCTCTGGCTGGGGAATTTTTCCCCAGCCCTCTTTTTTTGCGGTCTTCCATAGATATAAAAATCTATTTTGATAAAAATTTCAAGTATATTTTCTAAGTTCTTGATTTTAAAGGGTTTTTATATCTGCATTGCTGACGGGATATAATCTGGCTCAGAGACGATCTCCCAGCAGTCAGGGCGATTAATCAGGTGTTTTAGAAATCTGATATTTGTAGAGTGTCCTGCCCTGTCTGCAATTACATGCCCGTAAATGGGCATGCCCAGGAGAGAAAAGTCTCCTATTGAATCAAGGATCTTGTGTCTTACAAACTCATCCTTGAACCTCAGCCTCGAGGAATTTAATATTCCATTTTCGGTAAGTATTATTGCATTACTTAGGGAACCACCTTTAGCAAGCCCATTTGCTACAAGATGCTGCACATCCTTCAAGAATCCGAAGGTGCGGGCGGGGGCTATCTCCCTGATGAAGATTTCTTCATTAATATCCACGGATAGGGTCTGTTCACCAAGTACGCTATGGTTGAAGTTTATGCTGAATGTAATCTTCCTTCCATTGTATGGGAAGATGGCGATCTCAGAGTGCCCATACTTAAAAAAAACAGGAGCTGTTATCCTTAAATATGATGCCTTTTTACCCTGCTTAGCTATCCCTGCCTTTAGAATAAGACCCGTTATTTCTATAGCACTGCCATCAAGTATAGGAACTTCCGGACCATCAAGTTCGACTATTGCATTATCAATACCGAGCCCTGAAAGGGCAGCCAAAAGATGCTCTACCGTCTTAATCTTAGTTACTTCATTACCAATCGTTGTCGCATAAGCACTATCAATTACAGAGGCAACATCAGCCCTTATAAAAGACCCCTTATCAGTTCTATGAAAGACAATGCCTGAATCACGGGATGAAGGCCTTAATGTCACATGGACGTGTCTGCCTGTATGCAGACCTATACCATAAAAACTAACACTATTCTTTAAGGTTCTCTGGAATCTCATACAATCTTTTAATCTTCTCCTTTCTGCAGTGTCCTGTAATGCTAAAAAAAGGATTTCCCATAAAGATAGCAATATCTATGCCAGATAGGATCGGAAACATGGTGCGGGCATTTCTATTAAAGATCAAGGAAGAAAAAAGTCTGATCAATTAATGCCTGCTCTATTTGCCCCTTTTAAGTGTTGCTAAATTTACTCACCTGTGTGGATATTACAACACCTCTCCTCCGACAACTAAATCAGGGATCCTGACAGTTGGCATTCCATCAGACACAGGAACTCCTTGCGAATCCTTTCCGCAGGTGCCTATTGAGAAGCCGAGGTCAGAGCCTACCATATCAATAGACTTCAATACATCAGGTCCACTTCCTATAAGAGTGGCTTCCCTTACAGGCTCCCCTATCAAACCGTTTTCGATAAGGTATCCTTCCTGAACCTCAAATACGAACTCTCCTGTTACTGTGTTCACCTGGCCACCACCCATCTTTTTTACAAAGAGACCGCTGGGAGTGGATCTTATAATTTCATCAGGAGAGGAATTGCCAGGTGCGATATATGTGTTACTCATCCTCGGGATTGGCCTATGCTGATAGGATTCCCTTCTGCCATTCCCTGTTGATCTTGTCCCGGCCTTCATGGATGTTAATCGATCATACATATAACTTTTAAGAATCCCTCTCTCAATAAGTACAGTTTTCTGCGAAGGGGTGCCTTCGTCGTCAAATCTATAGGATCCCCTTTTATTCATCAGGGTAGGGTCATCAATTACCGTTATAAGGGGAGAGGCGATCTCCGAACCGATCTTTCCTGAGTATACAGAAAGTCCCTCACCTATAAGATCTGCCTCGAGGCCATGACCAACAGCCTCATGTATCATGGTGCCTCCAGCCTCTGAAGAAATAACGACAGGCATCCTTCCCCCTGGAGCCCTCCTTGCACCAAGCATCATTATAGCCCTTCTGGCCGCCTTAGTTGAGATTTCTTCTATTAGATTGTTTTTGAATAGTTCAAATCCTATGAGACCGCCAGAACTCTCGTATCCAGTCTGGATTCTATCCTCTTCAGAGGCAATTACATGTATAACAAAGGTGGTATAGATCCTTTCATCCTCAGCAATCACACCATCTGATGTTCCTATTAGAACCTTCTGAGAAGAATCTCTATAACTAACAGAGACCTGTCTTACCCTCCTGTCAAATCGTGAAATCCTGTCTGCATCTCTGACGAGTTTTATCTTGTCAGCCATTGAAACATGGTCAGGGAATATCTCGATTGGAAAGACCACCTCAGGCCTCAGGATTCTCATATCAAGCGTAATGTCTTTTTGTTTCTCAGAGAAAACCCTGCAAAGTGTATCAGCAAGCCCTATCAAGGCGTATTTTGAAAGATCATTGCTGTAAGCGAAGGCTGTCTTTTCCCTTGACATCAACCGAATACCTGCTCCAGCATCTATCCCTGAGGTTATCTTTTCTACCTTTCCATCTTCAAGGTGAATAGAGTTTACCTTTCTTAATTCTACAAATATATCAGCATAGTCGCCTCCCCTTGAAAGGGTCCTTTTTAAAACCTCTTCAATGGTCTCATGTTCTATCATCAAATTTCCCCTAAATATTCAAGAATTTTGTTATTATAACATTATCTTTTATCGTGGTGACAAGGAAATATCTTTAAGATTCATTCAAAAGGGGTGAAGAAAGGTTATGCCCGATTTAGGTATTATTGCTGGAAGTGGTATCCAGGAACTGGGCTGCGAGGATGTTGTAGAGATGAAGGGGATCGAGACACCTTATGGAATGCCTTCGGATCATTACAGGATATGCAGGATCTCAGGTGCAGAAGTCGTTTTTCTTCCAAGGCATGGCATACCTCACCATATTCCACCTCACAGGATAAACTACAGGGCAAATCTATGGGGATTCAGGGAATTCGGGGTGAAGGAGATTATCTCCATAAATGCAGTGGGTGGAATAAACAAAGGTCTAAGGCCTGGTGATATAGTCATTCCTGACCAGATCATTGATATGACCCACGGAAGGGAGAACACCTTTTTTGATAGGGATGAGGTTGTTCATGTGGACCTTACAGAACCTTTTTGTAATAGCCTGAGAGAACTGATCTGCTCCGCCGGGGAAAATATTAGAGTTCCCCTGATAAGATCAGGAACCTATGTATGCACAAACGGGCCAAGGCTTGAGACGGGGGCAGAGATTCGATTTTTTTCTATGATAGGGGCTGATATCGTTGGCATGACTGTAATGCCTGAGGCAGCACTGGCAAGGGAGATGGAGGTATGTTTTGCAAGCATCTCAGTAATAACAAACTATGCTGCAGGTATATCAAAGGGTAAGCTTACAACAAAAGAGGTTGTTGATACTATGAGGTCTTCAATCGAGAAGGTTGGAACCCTCTTAAGAGAGTTTATGATTATAAAGAAACAGAAGGAAACTGCCAGATGTCACTGTCATGAGGCATTAAAAGAGGCGAGGATGTAATGGAAGGATCCGTAGAAAGTAAGTTGCAGAGGTTAAAAGAGATAATATCCGAACTCGAATCTGTCTTGATCGCCTTTTCCGGCGGTGTGGATAGCACATTTCTAACAAAGATCGCCAGGGATATACTTGGGGAAAGGGTCATTGCTGTTACCGCAATATCACCAGCCTATCCAAGGCGGGAGATTGATGAAGCCATCGCCATTGCTCAGGAGATTAGGGTGAAGCACTTATTAATTGAATCAGGGGAATTGAATATTGCGGGTTTTTCAGAGAATAGACCAGACAGATGCTATTATTGCAAGAGTGACCTTTTCGAAAGGCTTAGAGACCTTGCCAATAGATATGGTATGAGGTATGTCCTTGATGGTTCGAATTACGATGACATTGGTGATTACAGGCCAGGGGGGCGAGCAGCAAGGGAGAAAGGCATAAAGAGCCCCCTTTACCAGGCGGGCCTCAGAAAAGAGGAGATCCGAATCCTTTCAAGGGACCTTGGACTGAGGACATGGAATAAGCCATCCTTTGCCTGTCTCTCCTCTCGGATCCCTTACAATGAGAGGATAACTATCGAAAAGCTCAGGCAGATCGAGATGGCAGAGGATATACTGAGAAACCTTGGTTTTTCTCAGATCAGGGTAAGGCACCATAATGAGATAGCAAGGATCGAGATACTGTCCGATGAATTTCCATTGATCCTGGACAGCAAAAAAAGGGCAACCATTATTGAAAAATTTAAGGTTCTTGGTTTTTTGTACATAACCCTCGACCTGATGGGTTATAGAACTGGCTCAATGAATGAGGTGTTGAGTGATGCAAGTCGGATTGTTAAAAAGAATCTTTGAGGATTATAAATCAGGAAGGTTAAGTCTTGATGATGCCATAAAAGAACTGAAGACCCTTCCCTATAGAGACCTTGGTTTTGCGCGGGTTGATAATCATCGTCCCTTGAGAAAGGGTTATCCTGAGGTGATCTTTGGACAGGGTAAGACAAAGGAACAATTATTGAGAATCATTGATGAACTGATCAGCAAAGGGAGTGACGCCATTGTAACAAGGACGGATGCCACTGTTTACAGACACATAAAGAGGAGTTACAGGGATGCGGTCTTCAACAAAGAGGCAAGGATGATTGTGATAAGAAAAGATAAATCAGAGATAAAAAAGACAGGCCTGATACTTGTGGTGAGTGCCGGGACATCTGATATTCCTGTTGCAGAGGAGGCGGCCTTTACAGCCGAGATCTTTGGCAATAAGGTAGAAAGGCTCTATGATGTCGGGGTTGCAGGTATCCACAGGCTCTTTGATAGGATCGATCTTCTCATGTCAGCGAATGTAATAATTGTTGTGGCAGGGATGGAAGGGGCGCTTCCAAGCGTTGTTGGAGGCCTTGTGGAAGGTCCTGTTATTGCGGTTCCCACAAGCGTTGGTTATGGTGCGAGTTTTAACGGGGTAACCGCGTTGCTGGCTATGCTAAACTCCTGCTCATCGAATGTTGCGGTTGTCAACATCGATAATGGTTTTGGAGCCGGTTATTTAGCAAGTATCATCAATAGGAAATAGTTGTTCCTTATTTGTCTTTCAATTTCTGGCTTATATAGGGAAGGAGGCCCCCCTTAAGTATAAGCCTTTTTTCTCTTTCATTGAGATTGGATTTTGCCTCAAAGGTATAGCCCTTTGAAATATTCTCTATGGTAATGTTTTGATTATTATCAATGGATTTTACTATATCTTTAATGAGTAGCCTGTCTCCCTGATCAACCCTTTTATAGTCCTCTTCATTAACAAAGAGTAAGGGTAGTATCCCAAAGTTTATAAGATTTGCCCTGTGGATACGGGCAAAGGATTTTGCGATAACCGCCTGGATGCCAAGATACATGGGGGCGATGGCTGCGTGTTCTCTTGATGATCCCTGACCATAATTTTCATGACCAATGATAATCCCACCACCCTTTTCTCTGGCCTTCCTTGCCCTTTCGCTGAAGGATTTGTCTATATTCTCAAATACAAATTCTGAGATGGCTGGGATGTTTGACCTGAAGGGCAACACCTTAGAGCCAGCAGGCATTATGTCGTCGGTAGTTATGTTATCACCAAGTTTAAGCAGGACCTCTGCCTCTATGGTGTCTTTCAATGCTTCTTTTATAGGCACCTCCTTTATATTCGGTCCTTTAATTATTTCGACCATTACCCCTTTCTTAGGAGGGATAAGGAGATTGTCATTGATCATGAAGATCTCGGGCTCTCTAAGTTCCGAGAGTTCTTTGATGCATTCCTCACCAAGATCACAATCCCTTGGATCTATTATCTCTCCCTTAAGGGCTATTACAGAACATGCGAGCGGATTTGTCAGATACACATAGGCGTCTTTAGTGCCTGATCTGCCCTGGAAATTCCTGTTATAAGACCTTACGGAGATCTGGCCTGTTCCTGGCGCTCCGCCCATGCCTATGCAGGGGCCACAGGATGCCTCGAGGATCCTTGCCCCAGCAGATATCATATCTGCTATATGACCACCCCTTGATAGCATCTCATAGACCTGTTTTGACCCTGGATTTATGAGGAGATTTACCCAATCGGGGATGGTCCTTCCTCGAAGTATAGTTGCCACAGAACTCAGCATCTGATAGGATGAATTAGTGCAGCTTCCAATGCATACCTGATTTACTCTGATGCCAGAAACCTTCCTGATAGGTACAACATTGTCAGGACTATGAGGCCGGGCTATCATCGGCTCTATGCTGTTGAGGTCAAGGACTATGATCTCGGAGTACTCTGCACCAGTATCAGCCTTCAACTCTATCCAGTCACCTTCTCTTCCCTGAGACCTGAGATACCGGAGCGTAATTTCATCACTGGGAAAGATCGAGGTGGTAGCCCCAAGTTCTGCTCCCATGTTTGTTATGGTCGCCCTTTCTGTTACATTGAGGTCTGAAACACCTTCACCTCCATACTCAAAGATCTTTCCAACCCCACCCTTAACAGTTAGCATCTTCAGGAGGGTCAATATGACATCCATGGCAGTTACCCAGGGTCTTCGCAAACTCCCTGTAAGTTTAACGAGAACGACCTCGGGCATGGTTATCTCAAAGGGTTCGCCTGCCATGACCGTTGCAGCCTCTAAGCCTCCCACTCCTATGGCGATCATCCCCATACCGCCACCTGTTGGTGTGTGGCTGTCTGTTCCAAGGGCAATCTTGCCAGGGGCAGCGAACCTCTCAAGATGAACTTGATGACATATCCCATTACCTGGTTTTGAAAAATATGCACCGAATCTTGCTGCTGCGGTCTGTAAGAATAGATGGTCATCCGCGTTCATGAAATTAGACTGTAGCATATTATGATCAACATAGGATACCGCAAGAGGAACCTTTACCCTGTCGATACCAATGGCTTCAAACTCGAGCCATGCCATGGTCCCGGTGGCATCTTGGGTATAGACCTGGTCAACCCTGAGGCCTATCTGTTTCCCCTTTATTGGTTCTCCATAAAGCCTGTGAGACTCGAATATCTTCTCAACAATGTTCTTTCCCATTTTCCCCTCGTCAATCTTATAGATTAAATCCTGTCTAATTGCGATAAATCAAAATAAATTATATAATATTCTCCTATACTTTAAAAAGTACCTGAAAGGTTTTTAAGGATGCATTATTTCAGATACAAAGATAACAGTTTATATGCAGAAGATGTTCCTGTTAAGGAACTGGTAGCTGCCTTCGGCACCCCCCTTTATATTTACAGCTATAATACTATTGTCAGGCACTTCAGGGCCTATGATGATGCCTTTGATGGAGTTCCACACCTTATTTGCTTTGCCCTTAAGGCAAACACAAATTCTGCCATCTTAAGGATAATGGCAGAAAATGGCGGTGGTGCCGATATTGTTTCTGGAGGCGAACTCTTCAGGGCAATAAAGGCTGGAATTCCACCAGGGAAGATCGTATATGCAGGAGTTGGAAAGACCGAAGATGAGATAAGGTATGCCCTGAGGTCTCGAATCCTTATGTTTAACGTAGAATCTAAGGATGAGGTCTATGAGATTGACAGGATCGCTGGGCAAATGGGTCTTAAGGCCCCAATTGCCCTGAGGGTAAATCCTGATATTGACCCAGAGACTCATCCCTATATATCTACAGGCCTCAGAAAACACAAGTTTGGCATTCCCATTGAGGATGCCCTTGAGTATTACAGGTCTATAAAAACGCTTAAAAACCTTGAGATAGTGGGAATACACAAGCATATAGGTTCTCAGATTACAAAGGTATCGCCTTTTGCGGATGCCCTCAGGAAGATTCTTCTTCTTGTAGATGAGCTAAACCGATATGGCATATCAGTAAAATATCTCGATATAGGAGGTGGCCTCGGAATAACTTACAAGGATGAGGTGCCACCTCTACCACAGGACCTGGCCAGGCATCTACTTCCCCTTGTTAAGGATAGAAGTCTTACATTGATAGTGGAGCCAGGAAGGTCAATTATTGGAAATGCTGGCATATTAGTAACAAAGGTCCTTTATCTCAAAGAGGGCGAAGAAAAGAAGTTTGTGATTGTGGATGCTGGCATGAATGATCTCATAAGGCCATCCTTTTATGGTTCATATCACCACATACAACCTATTGAGAAGAAGAGGAGAAGGAGTATCGTGGCCGATATAGTTGGTCCAATATGCGAGTCCAGCGATTTCCTTGCCAGGGAGAGGGAAATTCCTCAGGTCAGATCGGGAGAGTATCTTGCTGTCATGTCAGCTGGTGCCTATGGCTTTAGCATGAGTTCCAATTATAACAGCAGACCAAGAGCAGCAGAGGTCCTTGTAAGGGGCAAGGAGTATGGTCTTATAAGAAGAAGAGAGACTTATAGAGACCTTATAAAATACGAGACTATGCCAGATTTTATGATAAAAAGGAAGATCAGATGAAGTTGCCATTTACAAAGATGCACGGTCTTGGCAATGACTTTATACTATTCGACGGGATTTCCCATCCTGAATTAACAGGTCTTGATCTTATCAGCTTAAGTCCAAGGCTCTGCAACAGAAGGTTTGGTATCGGAGCTGATCAGGTTCTCCTTCTCAGTCCATCTAATATTGCAGACTTCAGGATGAGGATCTTTAATGCCGATGGCAGTGAGGTTGAGATGTGTGGTAATGGCATAAGGTGCCTTGCAAGGTACATATGGGACAGGGGGTTATCAGATGATAATATTCTCAATATTGAAACCCTGGCTGGAATTGTAAGGCCTGAAAAGGTAGATGGTCTTGTCAGGGTGGATATGGGAATGCCCGTATTTCTACCCGAGAAAATCCCTGTTGAGATAGGCAAAGAGCTTATGAAGGAAGGCATTGATGGAAAGACCCTGGCAGTAATAGATTACCCTTTGAAGATAGAAGATAGGGAATTTGAAATTACGTGTCTATCAATGGGTAATCCCCACACTGTAATATTTGTTGACAAAGTAGAAGATTTACCAGTAGCATATTATGGACCAATAATAGAAAGACATGGCATTTTTCCTAAAAGGACAAATGTTGAGTTCGTTGAGGTCATGAACCCTTCTGAGATAAGGATGAGGGTCTGGGAGAGGGGATCGGGTGAGACATTGGCCTGCGGAACGGGGGCATCAGCCTCGGTAGTTGCGGCAATCCTGAAGGGGCTGACAGAAGGGGATGTTATAGTCCATCTCTTAGGTGGCGATTTACAGATAAACTGGTCTCAGGATGATCATGTTTATATGACAGGTCCTGCCGAGGAGGTCTTTGAGGGGAATATAGAAATATAATCTTCAGGGGTGTTTATGGAGAGAAGAAATTCTGAAAGAAGGGAAGATCAGAGAGAAATAGAATATACTGTTACAGTACTTGATTTAAAAGAGTTGAGGAAACTGACAAAGAAGGCGGAATTGGTTGACACAAGCGAGGCCGGGATAGGTATCGTCACTGACTATCCTTTAGAGCCAGGACATGTGCTGACCCTTGGCGATGGGTTCTCTAAGAAGATCGGGATTGTGAGATGGAGCGAAAGAGAGGATAATCTTTACAGGGTGGGGATTAAGTTTGTTTAATAAAAGGAGGGATTATGTTTAAAGGTTCAATAGTTGCCATAGTCACACCATTTAAGGATGGAAAGTTCGATGAAAGGGCCTATTCAGAGTTAATCGAGTGGCATATATCTAAAGGAACGAACGGGATAGTGCCATGTGGCACCACAGGAGAGTCAGCTACCCTTGATTATGAAGAGCATTACAGGGTTATTGAGGTTGCTGTCAATACCGTTAATAAACGTATTCCTGTCATAGCAGGCACAGGGGCCAATTCCACGGATGAAACGATAATGATAACAAAAAAGGCAAAGGAACTGGGCGCTGACGCAGCTCTACTTGTTGCGCCTTATTACAATAAACCCACTCAGGAAGGCCTTTACAGACATTATAAAACTGTTGCAGAGGCTGTTGATATACCGATAGTGCTCTATAATGTGCCGGGAAGAACGGCTGTCAATATTCTTCCGACAACTGTGGCAAGGCTTTCGGAGATAAGGAATATCGTTGCCATAAAAGAGGCTACCGGTGATATGAAACAGGTCAGCGAGATCATAAGGCTCTGTGGTGATAGAATAACGGTGCTCTCAGGGGATGATTTCACTACATTGACCCTTCTTGCCCTTGGAGGAAAGGGGGTTATCTCTGTAACAGCAAATATAGCACCCCATGAGGTCTCTGAGATGTGCAGACTCTGGGAAGATGGTAATATAGGTGGGGCAAGAAAACTCCATTATAAACTCGAGCCGCTCAATCATGCGATGTTTATTGAAACAAATCCGATACCTGTCAAGACAGCCCTGGCAATGATGGGCAGAATAAAGGAAGAGTTCCGGCTCCCCCTCTGTGAGATGTCCGAGGCTAATAAGGAGAAGTTAAAAAAGACCCTGAGCGAGTTTGGGCTTATATAGATTATTCTACGGTTACACTCTTTGCAAGGTTTCTTGGCTGGTCCACATCATATCCCCTCATGACACC
The DNA here is from genome assembly GCA_037442785.1 of Nitrospirota bacterium. Lineage (GTDB taxonomy): Bacteria > Nitrospirota > Thermodesulfovibrionia > Thermodesulfovibrionales > UBA9159 > JBBIPQ01. The sequence continues at coordinate 16,932 of JBBIPQ010000011.1, read as the reverse complement.
AATATGATAGGCAAGAAGTTGAAGCGGGATGGTGAACAGAATAGTAGAGAGATAGGAATTTGAATCAGGAATCGAGATTATATAGTCTGAGATGGATGAGACCCTTTCATCTTTCTCTTTGGTAACGGCAATAATCCTTCCTCCACGGCTTTTTACCTCCTCCATGTTGGAGATTATCTTATCCTGAACAGGGCCCTTCGGGACAAGAAACACTACAGGTAAATCCTCATCAATGAGGGCAATGGGACCATGTTTCATCTCTCCTGCTGGATAGCCTTCAGCATGGATATAACTTATCTCCTTCAGCTTCAGCGCACCCTCAAGTGCAACAGGGTAGTATATCCCCCTTCCAAGATAGAGGAAATCCTTTGACTTGAAGAAGACCTTTGCTATCTCTTCAATCCTTCTGTCTTCCTTGAGTATACCCTCTATCTTGTCAGGGATGGTAACAAGCTCTCTCAGTCTTATCATACCCTCTGAATCAGAAAGTCTTCCTTGAGAAAGGGATAGGGCCAATGAAAAGAGATAAAGGCCAGCGATCTGAGAGGTGAAGGCCTTTGTGGATGCAACCCCTATCTCAGGACCTGAATGGGTATAAAAAACACTATCAGCCTCTCTTGAGGAGGTGCTTCCAACCACATTACATATGCTTAGAACCCTTGCCCCTCTTCTCTTTGCCTCTCTCTGGGCTGCAAGGGTATCCGCTGTCTCTCCAGATTGGGTTATAGCTATGAAGAGATCATCCTGATCTATGATTGGATTTCTATATCTGAACTCAGAGGCAATATCCACCTCAACAGGCACCCTTGCCATGTCCTCGATCATATACTTTCCGATGAGACTGGCGTGCCAGGATGTTCCGCAGGCAACTATAAAGATCCTTTTTATAGACCTCAGATTATCATAATTAAGCCCGAATTCTTCAATATTTATCTCACCCTTCTCAAGATCGATCCTGCCCCTTATTGTATCTGCCACTGCCCTGGGCTGTTCATAGATCTCCTTAAGCATGAAGTGTCTATATCCACCCTTTTCAGCCATTGCAGGACTCCAGGAGATAGGGGTGATCCTTCTTTCGACTGAGTTTCCTGTTAGGTCAGTAATCTTGAATCCTTTCTCTAAAACCGTGACAACATCTCCATCTTCAAGGAAGATGACATTTTTAGAATACTCAAAAAAGGCTGGCACATCCGAGGCTATAAAGTATTCATCCTTGCCAATACCCAGACACAAAGGGCTGTCCTTTCTCGCACCAACAATCCTTTTATCTCCCGTTTTATTGATCGCTGCTATTGCATAGGCACCCTTTAACTCAGTCAGTGCCTTTCTAACAGCATCCTCAAATGGTAAGATGAGGGAATATTTATGAATAAGATGACAGATAACCTCTGTATCGGTGTCGGAATTAAAGGAATAACCTTCAGAGATGAGGGTTTTCTTCAGTTCTACATAGTTTTCTATGATGCCGTTATGGACGATTGCGATATCCCCTGACCTGTGGGGATGGGCATTTTCTTCAGAGGGTCTACCGTGGGTCGCCCATCTCGTGTGGCCAATAGCAAGGTTTGAGAAGGGTCTTTCATGACCAAGTAATTCTACAAGGTCATTTACCTTCCCTTTACATCTCCTTATCTCGATCCCATCTTCTGAGAGATAGGCTATCCCTGCTGAATCATATCCCCTGTACTCAAGCCTTTTAAGACCATTGAGGATGATAGATATGGCATCCCTTTTGCCGACATAACCAATAATTCCGCACATTAAGCCTTCCTTTTATTCCTGAATCTTTTTTTTACCCAGCCCATTATATTCCTCTGTCTTACCCTGCTCAGGGCAAGGGATTGGGATGGTACATCCTCGGTAATTGTTGAGCCTGCACCGACATAGGCGCCTCTACCTATCCTTAGAGGAGCAACAATCTGGGTATCACTTCCAATGAAGACCTCATCTTCTATGATGGTCCTATGTTTTTCTTTACCATCATAATTGCATGTTATGGTTCCCGCTCCGATATTCACATTGTTTCCTATCTCGGCATCACCAAGGTAAGTAAGATGGGCTGCCTTGGTTCTGCTACCTATTACAGACTTTTTTATCTCTACAAAGTTTCCGATCTTACAGGACCTTCCAATGACAGAGCCTGGCCTCAGATGGGCAAAAGGACCTATGACAGCATCATCCTTAATGAGGGAGGATTCTATTACTGTGGAGTCCTTAATAAGGACGCCATTGCCTATGTGACTGTCAACTATCCTGGTATTAGGATATATCCTGCATCCCCTACCTACTGTCGTCTTCCCTTCAATAAAGACATTTGGATAGATGATTGTATCTTTTCCGATCTTTACATCAGGATGGATGAATACGGAGTTTCTATCCATTATCGATACCCCTTTATCCATGAGCCTCTCGATGATCCTGTCCCTAAGATAAAGGCATGCTTTGCTGAGTTCCTGTCTCGTATTTATCCCTGTAAGCTCTGTTTCCGAGGCAAGGATGTGTGCACCCACCTTATAGCCTTTCTTAACAGCGATCTCCACAATATCCGTCAGATAGTATTCTCCCTTTTTCTTGTTTAGCTTGATTTCATTAAGAAGACCAATGACCTCTGAATCTATTGCGTATATTCCACTGTTGACCTCTTTTATACTCTTCTGGTCTGGTGTGGCGTCCTTATCCTCGATGATGGCCAGGACCCTTTCCCCTTCTCTAATGACCCTTCCATAGGAATGTTCGTCTTGTGCTATAAAGGAGATGAGGGAAATGTCTTCCTTCATCTTATAGTGAAGTTTAAGGAACCTCTTAAGCAATGGTGCACCGATCAAAGGGGTATCACCATTTACTACAAGAACAGTTCCATCAAAATCCTTCAATGTCTCTGATGCCCTTTTGAGGGCATCGGCGGTTCCGAGGGGTCTTTCCTGGATAACAAACCTGACAGGATAGTCCTTAAGTACCTCCCTAACCGTATCTGTATGGGGTCCTATAACGATGATATTGTCCTTTGAGCCAAGTCCCGTAATTGAATCAGCAACATACTGGATCAATGGTTTGTCAAAGATATTATGAAGGACCTTTGGTATGGTTGATCTCATCCTTTTTCCGAGGCCAGCAGCGAGTATTACCGTAGCCAGTTTCATTCCTTTACCTCAACAATGGCTTTCTGAGGGTCTTTATGGCTCGCTGGAGCCTCTATCCTGTTCGGTGCTGCGATGCCTCCAGAAAGGATGATCTTTATCCCCTCCTCAATAGGGATATTCGTATTCAGAACCTCATCTTCCCTGAATAAGACGATCTCTCCGAGATAAAGGTTATTAGTCGGGATATAGACAGCCCTGAAGCACGATTCAGTGCCATCACCTTCTGATTTCATACTGCACTCCTTTGTAAGAAAACCAAAAGCATATGTACCTTTTCTCGGATATTCAACAATAACAAATCTCTTAAAGGCTCCTTTACTCTCAGGGGAGAAGGCATCAACAAGCTGTTTTAATGCAGTATATATCCCCTTAAAAACAGGGAGCTTCATGAAAAGCCTCTCAAACAGGCCTATTATCCTCTTGCCTATGACATTGCTGGATATGATCCCAACTACAAAGACGATCAATATGGCAGTAATAAAACCAAGCCCTGAGATATGTCTTTGAAGGATGCTATCAAGTACAGGGCTCAAGATCCCATCGATGAAATTAAAGAACCATACAATGACGGATATGGTTGTCAGGACAGGGATGATTACGATTAACCCTGATATGAATCTCCTCTTAATCGCCCTTTTTATGCCCATTATTAACTGGCCTTTGCCATTACCTCCTCAGGTATATCGAAGTTGGCGTAAACATTCTGGACATCGTCATGATCCTCCAGGGCCTCAATCAGTCTCATCATCTGTTCAGAGTTTTTCTCATCGAGGGTTACATAGCTTTTGGGAAGCATTGTGATCTCAGCAAGGGATACAGGGATACCTGCCGATTCTATCGATTCCTTGATACTGTTTAGATCCTCGGGTCTTGTGATCACCTCATAATTATCCTCCTTGGGATCATTCTTCATGTCCTCTGCCCCAGCATCCAATGCTACTGACATCAAGGTATCCTCATCAACATTACCCTTTTCCACGAGGATGTAACCCTTTTTCTCGAACATCCAGGCAACGCACCCTGCCTCGCCGAGACTGCCTCCGTGCTTGGACATAAGATGTCTCAGTTCTGAAACAGTCCTGTTCTTGTTGTCTGTTAACACCTCGATAAGGACTGCAACACCACCAGGACCATATCCTTCATAAGAGTACTCTTCATAAGAGACTCCAGGGAGTTCTCCAGTACCTTTCATGATTGCCCTCTTTATATTCTCTGAGGGCATATTTACCTCTTTTGCCTTTTCAATGGCGAGCCTTAACCTCGGGTTTCCCTCCGGGTCCCCTCCACCAAGCCTTGCTGCAACAGATATCTCTTTTACGATCTTTGTGAAAAGCCTTCCCTTTTTAGCATCAGCATGTGCCTTTTTATGTTTAATCTGTGCCCATTTTGAATGTCCTGCCATATTATCCTCCAAAAAGATTTGAAAACTTATTTTACCATATTTAGTTATTCAATCCCGTATTCCTTGATCTTTGTAAGTAGGGTCTTGTAGCTCACATTGAGTATCTCTGCTGCCCTGCTCTTATTGCCCTTTGTCTCGGCAAGGGCCTTTCTTATCCTCTTTGTTTCTGCGATCCTTACCGCCTCCTTTGCTGTATCCTCGAGACTACCTTCAAGGGGCAATCTCTCAAATACAGTGGCCACAGGGGATAGTGCAATATGTTCAGGGCCTATGGTATCACCATCGCACAGTATTATTGCCCGTTCAATGGTGTTTTCAAGCTCTCTCACATTCCCTTTCCAGTTATATCTTAAGAGCATATCCATTGCATCAGCTGATACCTTTTTCTCAGATACCTTCATCTCAGCAGCATATTTCTTGATAAAATAATCAACAAGAAGGGGTATATCCTCTGTCCTTTCCCTCAAAGGGGGTATTATTATAGGGAAGACATTGATTCGGTAGTATAAGTCTTCCCTGAATCGTCCCTCTAAGACAGCCTTTTCTATATCCCTGTTTGTTGCAGCTATTATCCTGACATCAACCTTAAGTGTCTTCAGGCCTCCTACCCTCTCTATCTCCCCCTCCTGAATTACCCTCATGATCTTGCTCTGCAGTGACATATCCATCTCTCCAATCTCGTCCAGAAATACCGTTCCCTTATCAGCGAGTTCGAATCTTCCTATCTTTCTTGACTCTGCTCCTGTGAAGGCCCCTTTTTCATAACCAAATAATTCAGATTCAAGGAGTTCCCTTGGTATGGCAGCACAGTTGATTGGAACAAAAGGGAAATCCTTTCTTGGACTGAGGCAGTGAATTGCCCTTGCAAAGAGTTCCTTACCTGTCCCGCTTTCACCTAAGAGCAGAACCGTTGTCTTTGTCTGAGCGACCTTCTGAGCCATCCTTGCTGCCGCTACTATCTTTTCGCTCTTCCCAACAATTGTTGGCATTCCAAGGCGAGAGGAAAACTCCTCCTTCAGGAGTATATTTTCCTTGATCAATCTTTGATTATTAAGGGCTTTTTTTATGAGATGAAGGAGATGGTCTGTATCAAAGGGTTTTGTCAGAAAATCAAAGGCCCCATCTTTTATTGCCTTTACAGCCACATCGATCGTCCCATAGGCGGTCATGATAATAACAGGGATGAGGGGGTTATCCTCCTTTACAGCAGAAAGCACCTCAAGGCCGTCCTTTTCGGGGAGCTTCAGGTCAGTGAGGACTAAATCTACCTTTTCCTGCCTGAACCTTTTGATCCCATCCTGACCATCCCCTGATATTATTGTCTGGTAACCCGCTGCCTCAAGGGTCTCCTTGAGCATGCGGGCCATTGATTCTCTGTCTTCAATTATGAGGATCTTTTCCACGGAGAGCCTTTTTGATCCCCCTTACTGCCTGCCTTATCCTGTGTTCGTTCTCAACGAGGGCAAATCTAACAAAATCATCCCCGCCTTCTCCAAAGCCTATGCCTGGCGAGACAGCTACCCCTGCCTCTTTGAGCAGGAATTTGCTGAATTCGAGGGACTTCATCTCTTTGAATGGCTCTGGTATCTCCGCCCAGACGAACATGGTTGCCTTTGGAGGAGGAACCAACCATCCTGCCTTGTGAAGGCCCTTGATCAGTTCGTTTCTTCTTGATTCATAGATCTTTCTTGCCTCTTCTACACAATCCTGAGGACCCCTTAAGGCAACAATACTCGCTATCTGGATGGGTTGAAACATACCATAGTCAAGATAGCTTTTTATCTTGGTAAGTGCCCCTACGATCTCCCTGTTACCACAGCAGAAACCGACCCTCCAACCAGCCATAGAGTAGCTCTTTGTCATTGAGAAAAACTCAACCCCGATATCCTTTGCCCCAGGCACCTGGAGAAAGCTCGGGGCCTTATAACCATCAAAACATAGATCAGCATAGGCAAAGTCATGGACAACCATAATCTCATGTTCCCTGGCAAAGTCAACAACCTTCTTAAAAAACTCCAGTTCAACACATTCTGTTGTTGGGTTATGGGGGAAATTTATTATAAGCATCTTCGGTTTTGGCCAGGTTGCCCTGAAGGCCTTTTCCATCTCCTCAAAGAAGTCAAGGCCCCTTCCTGTTGGAATGTATCTGACCTCAGCACCTGCAAGGATTGCACTATAGGGATGTATAGGATAGGCTGGTGAAGGTGTCATGACAACATCTCCGGGTCCCAGGGTTGCATAGGACAGATGACTCAATCCCTCTTTTGCACCTATAGTTACAACGACCTCTGTCTCAGGGTCGAGGTCAACATCATATCGCCTCTTATACCACTCTGTAATGGCTACCCTCAGTTGAGTTATGCCTCTTGAGGCTGAGTATCGATGGTTTCGAGGATTCTTTGCAGCCTCACAGAGTTTCTCCACTATATGCCTTGGCGTGGGCAGGTCAGGATTTCCCATGCCAAGGTCGATGATGTCCTCACCCCTTCTTCTGGCCTCCATCTTGAGGTGGTTAACTATGGCAAAGACATACGGCGGTAATCTCTTTATCCTGTTAAATTCAAACATGCCTGAAAACTCCTTTTTGATTATTATATCATAATACAGATTCACCTATTCACCTGTTTTCTGTTATAATTTTAGAACACTGGAGGGGTGGCCGAGCGGTTTAAGGCGGCGGTCTTGAAAATCGCTGTAGGGTTACACCTACCGTGAGTTCGAATCTCACCCCCTCCGCTTTAGGTGACTGCCTCGATTGATTCCTTAATTACCCTCATGAGTTGTTCTAAGTTTTCAGGGCTAATTGAAAGGGGTGGCATTATAACAATGACATTGCCAAGGGGTCTTATAATTATACCCCTTTTTCTTGCATGATATGCCACCTTCCAGCCCATCTTTTCTTCCCACTGGTAAGGTTCTTTTGTCCCTTTATCCTTCACAAGTTCAACCCCTGCCATCATGCCCTTATTTCTAACATTACCTATGTGTTCAAGCCCTACAATATCGGAGAGAAAGGTCTCTAAGAGTTCTATCTTTGGTTTCAGGTTCTCTATGGTCTTCTCCTTATCAAATATATCGAGGCAGGCGAGGGCTGCGGCACATGCCAGAGGATTCCCTGTATAGGAATGACCATGAAAAAAGGTCTTGAGTTCCCTGAATTCACCCAGGAAGGCATTGTATATCTCCTCTGTCGAGACTGTTACAGCAAGGGGGAGGTAACCTCCTGTTATGCCCTTTGAAAGGCATATTATATCAGGCACAACCCCTTCATGCTCACAGGCAAACATTAGACCTGTCCTTCCAAAGCCGGTTGCGACCTCATCAGCGATCATGAGGACGTCGTATTCTGAGCAGAGTTCTCTCACCCTTTTCAGGTATCCAGGTGGGGATACGATCATGCCACCTGCTGCCTGAACAATTGGTTCGATTATGAGGGCAGCTATCTCGTAACGATGCCCTTTCAAAATCCTTTCCATCTCATCAGCGCAGGCAAGGGAGCATTCAGGATATGTGAGATTAAGTTCGCACCTATAACAGTAAGGGGATGGTGCCTTAAAGGTTTTGAATAGGAGGGGCTCAAAGGTCTTATGAAATATGTCTATCCCTCCCACGCTAACCGCCCCTATTGTATCACCATGGTAGGCATTCTTCAAGGACAGAAACTTATCCCTGCCCTTTATTCCCCTGTGAACCCAGTACTGAAAGGCCATCTTGAGGGCCACTTCAACAGAGGTAGAACCATTGTCAGAGTAAAAGACCTTTTTCGGGATACCCCTATTTGGATATGATGACATGGCCTTCTCTAACAAGCCTGCGAGCCTTTCAGCCAGCCTTATTGATGGCACATTTGCAAGACCAAGGAGGGTTGAATGAGCGATCATCCGGAGTTGTTCATTTATGGCATCATCTATCTCCTTCTTTCTATGGCCATGTATATTGACCCACAATGAAGATACCCCATCAAGATACCAGTTGCCGTAGATGTCTTTTAGGAAACAGTCTTTTCCCTCTGAGATTATAATGGGCCTTTCCATTACCCATTCCTTCATCTGCGTGAAGGGATGCCAGATGTACTGCCTATCTAAATCCTCCAGGATCTTGTTTTCTTTCAGTATCCCCATATTGTTACCTCTGAAGAGCAGACAATTAAGTTTTTTATGGACTAATGATAATTTTGATATTATAATACTTCTGTCATCTTTTGGGTAAAGAGGATATGAAGGGAAGACAAAAGACATTTATCATCCTTTTGGCGGTTCTGCTTTTAATCTTTATACTAGTGCTTATCCTTGTTAAGAATGCAGGCCTTGTGGTAAAGCACAAGATCGAAAAGACCATCGGAACAGAGTTTTCTGTTGAGAATGTTGAGATTAAGTGGAGGGAATTGAAGGCAGTCAATCCCGTTCTCAAAAAAGATGATACAACATACTTCATGGCCAAGAGTATATCCCTTTCTCTAAATATGGCAGGAATCATCAAAAGAGAGTTCAAGTTTTCGAGGATTATTTTGACAGAGCCATATCTGCTGATTGAGGTTGACAGAGAGGGAAAGGTTATCAATCCGCTTAAGATTGGAGATCAGGGTAAAAAAGAGCAGACCCCATTGCGTGAGGTTAGTATAGGAAGTCTTTTGATCGATAAGGGATCACTGGATTATAGTGACGGGAAGATCTCTAAGCCACCCCATCTGACAAGGATAAGGGATCTGGAGTTCGGGATAAAAGATCTATACATACCCCTCAGTGACAGGATGTCGTTATTCAATATAGAGGCATCTATCCTGGGGAACATTAGCATAGGTAAGATTCGAGGTAATGGGTCTATAAACCTTAAGACCAGAGATATGGTCAGTAAAATAAGCATCTCTAACATCGATGTAACAGCCTTTAAACCCTATTTTGAAAAAAAAGGAGATGCGAGGATAACGAGGGGTTATCTTGATATAAACATGGATATCACCATTAGAAACGGTAAGATAAAGGCACCTGGAAGGGCAATCCTCAGAGGCCTCGAATTTGATGCATCATCTACAAAGGACAGGTTCCTTGGGGTGCCACGCCACGCTGTTATCAATCTCCTTAAGGACAGCAATGGTGCTATAATCCTTGACTTCGTGATCGAGGGAGATATTAATAATCCAAGATTTAATCTCATGGAGAGTCTTCTTGAAAAGATGACCATTGGTCTTGCTGATAAGCTTGGTCTTTCTGTTACAAGGATAGGTGAGTCAATTATCGTTGAAGGTGCAAGACAGATTGAAAAAGGAATCAGTGGTGTTGGAAGGGGTATAGAAAAACTCTTTAAATAGGGGGCTGGGCTATAGCCCAGCCCCCTATCAGATCATTTTTCAAAGTTGAGCTTTTTGGTAAACCTGTATAGTTCGAAGGTCTTTGGTCCGGCGAGACGGGTTACCTTAACCTCCACCTCAGCGCTTTTCGTGTCTGCAGGCAACTCAGCAACAAAACTCTCCTTGGTCGTCTTCTTTGGTGGCAAGGTCAGGTCAATTACTTCCTTAATCTGCCAGGCGCCAAGCCTGTGATCACCGTCTAAATCCATTCCGAGTTCCCAGTATTCCTTTTTACCCATATTTATAACCGTACCTTTGTCTGTTTTAGCAGTCACTTCCAGGACTACCTTGTCTGCCCATAGTCAGCCATCTGGTGTTCTATGTCCTGCCTTGTTCGTGAGCCCCACATTTACAATTGCCGTTGGTATCCATTTGCCAGGATGAAGTTTTATGCCTGCGATATTGGCATCTACAGAAAGTCCTTCCTTAAGAATGGCCTCCTGATAGGCACCGGGGAATGTATGTCCCCTGTTTTCTTTTTTCATGTGACAGTCCTGACAGGTCTCTGATCCACCATTGCCCCTGTAGGCATCCTGATAGCTACCATAAAGGGTATTACATCCTATAGTGTCTCCATCGGGGGGTGTGTAGATACCATGGCACTGTCCACAAAATACAGCCGATGTTATAACATTTGACTTTTCTGTTTTATGGGCAGGGGAAGCCTTTCCTGAGGGTCCATAATATGTGTCTTTCGCTGGAGCACCCCTCAGGTTCTTCTCTATTGAGACCTTTGTATTGTGACAGATTACGCAGTTGACATTCAGTTTTGCAAGCTCCTTTTTTGCAGCCTCATCCTTCTTGTCTACCGCCTTCACGATCAGGTCTGCAATCTCCTTGATGAGGGATTCAGAGGCATCCTTAAGCTGAGGGGCATGACAATCCATGCAGCGCATGAGATGCTCTTTACTTACAGGTTTGTTCCATTCTTTTCCAAGGCCGACAACAATAAAGTTTTTAATGCCACCAAGGGAATGCACAACAGACTGGGCGTGGTAAGACGACTTCCACTCCTCATAGATCTTTCCATGGCAAGACTTGCATGTCTCGTCACTGTATGCCTTTGCAAGATCATCGATCGTATTGAACTCTGCAAAGGCCATGACTGGCAGTGCAAGAAATGCTACAATCAAAATCAATCTGAGATACTTCATAGCTTCCTCCTTTCTTCGGTTAAGTGTTTAGATAGTTACACAACCTGATCTCATACCATCCATATATCACCCCCTCTCATGGATGGGATTTCGAGCTTGATTAAATCCCTGAAAGGAAAGATAAATTACAAGTCAAAAATTGCCTAAATTAGACCGGGCAAGGAGGCTTATAGAGATAGCGAGGCAAGATCCTGCAATACAGTATCTGATGAAATACCCTGAGTCTTACTATCAAAGGAAAGAAGACAGACAGGATTAGTAAACCTTCTGCAAAGGTCAGATCGAGGAATGAATAGTAATTAACATTCTTACAAACATCAAGGGTTAACAGGGTATATGTATCGGCCATCTGGGGCATGATGACAACCAAAAAAGACAGGCATATAAGGAAAGCAACCAATGCTATGACAGATATTCACCTCATATAAAGATATTATACTGCTGCGATTCATCTGTCAACTTAAAATTCAAAGTTTAGGAATACTGATAATGTCTCATTTTTGTCTTAGCATGGGAGTCCCAAGATCTAAGATTTTCCTGGATACCCACTTTCTATCTTTCTTATAAGATCATCAGCCATGCCCTCATCAATCTCTTTAAGCAAGGTATATTGTTTTTTTGCAGAAACCCTATCACCCTTTTTTAAATAGGCTATTCCAAGATTGTACCTTGCTGTTCCGTATCTCGGCCTTAATTTAATGGCCTTTTCAAGGGCATTGATCTCTTCCGTAACCTTACCAACCTTTCCATAAGCAACAGCAAGATTGTTATAAGCCACCGCATAATCAGGCATCAATTTAATGGCCTTTTTAAAGGATTTGATAGCCTCTTCGGGCCTATCAATCCTGTTATAGGCCGTTCCCATCTTGAAATATGCATAACCCATATCAGGTTTAAGCTCAACCACCTTTTTAAAGGCCTCAATAGCCTCAGCATACATGCCACTTCGATCATAAAGGTCACCAAGGTGGTACCATAAATCAACATCTGAGGGATTATCCTTTAATTTTTTCTTTACCTCCTCAAAAACAGATTCATTGGTGTAAGGGTTAATGGGTTGTGTGGCCTTATTATTTTCCTGTTGCCCTTTTTTACAGGACAATAGGCATAGACTTATTAGAATTAGGATAAGAATAGAGATAACTAAATATCGTTTCATATTCATTTGGTTCTCCCCCTTTTTTTTATCTTAGAACTATTCACCTTTTCTTATGGCCATGTATGGTTCTAAACGGCTTGCCGAGTAAGCCGGCAATATGGCTGAAACAAAGCCTGTCAATAGTGACATAAGGATTACACCTATTATCAATTTTACGAGAACTTCAATTGAAGGAAACAGGTAAGGAAGTTTTAAACTATGAAGTAAAGCATCTTTTAATGAGGCAAGCATTATCGTGCCCATGAAAAGGCCGATTATCCCTCCGATTAATGAAAGTGTCAGGGCCTCTGATAGTATCAATCTCAATATATGAAGTTTCTTGGCTCCCATTGACCGAAGAAGGCCAAATTCTCTTGTCCTTTCATTCACGATCATTGAAAAGGCAAAACCTATCATCAATAAGGCAAGTATCCAGAGGATACCACTTATCAAGATAACTCCCCTAACCAATCCTCTTAGTTGATTTCTTACGGTACTTATAACCTCATCCGAGGCTAATGCCTTTACGCCAGGGACATCGTGTTCAATCCTGATAGAAACCCTTTCTGGTGAGAACCCTTCCATGACCTGAACAAGGACAGCAGATATCTTGCTATTGTCTATATTGAGTGGTTGCATTGAACGGGTTTTGGAATCTTCAGCCATTTTGTAGGCAGCGGTCATGGTCATAAATACAGATTGATCAAAGAATTTCATGCCTGTTGGCTCCATTGTGCCCGCTACCTTAAAGGATGTTCCAAAAAAGGGGATTACATCACCTGTTACTACTGGTACCTCTCTGCCTGTTATTATCTCATCATCAGAAAGCCCCTTCTTCATGGTCTTTTCAAGCCATGGTGTAACTGTAAAGTCTGTCTTCGGGTCAAAGGCCACGAGGAAGACATCAACATTATAACAACATGTAAAGGAAGATGGCTTGATGAAAAGTTGGGGAGATGCCTTGCTTACCCCCTCAACGGCTCTCACCTTATCGAGGATATCAGCTGTCATATAAAAACTCGTTGGTTCACCAGCAAGAAGGGCGCTCCGTGCCTGTTGCTCATGGCCTTCGGGGACAACAAGAACATCTGCACCAAGTCTGTAAGTGCCAATCTTTAAAGCATTTTGCATGCTTGTTATAAAAAGGGTTGCGGAAAATAATGTGGCAGTGACAACTGTAACGGCGAGGATGAGAAGGATACTTCTCATGACCTTTCTTCTTAAATTCCTGAAGGCAAAGACAGATATATTTAGACCTTTAATCATTAAAGTGCAAGGGTTTTCTGGATTTAGGAGCGGGGTTCAGCCCCCGCTCCTATGCATCTATGCGTCTATTTCTGCCAATCTACAACTATGCCGCAAAGCAACGGTGATCCCTGGTCTATCCGAACCTCGATGCCATATTTACTATGACAGCCATAACAGGCAGATACTTTTTCGGTAATCTGTTTTGATTTGAGATCCATAACGGCAAGGACACTATCGTTTTTGTAGGTTCTTGCAGCTAAGAGGACACTCTTCCCATCAGGGGCAAACTCGAAATCATGAGGTCTGACATCATCGGGAAGTATGATGTGATCAACAACCTTGTCAGTCTTTGTATCAATAACAACTATCTGGGATTTATGGGTGCCAGGCTTTAATCCAGGGTCAAACTCGTTAGGTGCTGATACCCAGAGATGCCTCTTGTCAGGGGCCATCTTTATCTGATGTATAAATGTCATCTCAGGGTCCTTAATCTCCTTGATAGTCTTCTTTGTCTTCCAGTCTATAACATAGACTATCCCCTGAGGCATATCCGACACATAAGCCTTGTCAAGACCCTTTGTCCAGGCAATACCGCACACAGCCTTCCCTACAGGGATCTTATCAACGACCTTCAAACCCTTTGGGTCCCAAACGTATACATGACCATCTGCCATATCCTCAAGATAGATATTTCCATCAGGCCCAACAACAGCGTCGCAGAATTTCTTGCCCACAAGCATTTGCTTTGATTTCTCTCCTGTTTTAAGATCATAGGTAACAACATTTCCATTCAACAGACCGACAACCAGTTTCTTTCCTCCCTCAATTAAGGCACTTCCATGGGTTCCACCTGACTTTTTTACCTTCTCAAATTCCATCCCTGCTATAACACCTTCCATTTCTGAACCAGCCTCTGTAATAACAACTCTTCCCTTCTCTATATCGGTGGGTGATTCCATCTTTGAAAGGTCTATCACGGCGAGATGACCACCATGTCCGGCTATATAAGCTATTCCCTTAAAGGTTGCCTTCTTGGCCGCCTCAACTGCCCTGTGATTGGAAAACGTAAATAACGCCATAGCTGCAACTAAAGCAACTATGATAATTAGCCAGCTTTTTTTCATTTTTCCTCCCCGTTCAATTTTTTTAATATTCTCTAACCGATCCGTTCAACCCTATTATATCACTCCATATATCACCCCCTTGAAGAGGTTCCTACAAATCTCTTGATTTGCTGGAATCCTTTTGTTAATAAATACATATCTTTTAAAAATATATACCCAGGCTATTTGGATTGTCAACTTGAATTTAAAAGTTTAGATAAACTGGACCTATCAATCCTTGGTTATGGAGAGAAGGTCGACCCTCTTGACCCTCCAGATGGGAGAGAGGGCGCCCGTGACAGATATGACAGATCCTGCTAAGAAACTGAGGATTCCGATTAAGACCCTCTGTGACACAGTCAGTTCGGTTGAGAGCGTTCTTAGTATATTGAAGCTCTTTGAAAGAGACAATGACAGGAATGTCCCTGAAACAACACCCATGATCGAACCTATTGCTGATATCAACATCACCTCAATCAAAAAGAGGCCTGCCACATGCCTTGTCTTTGCACCCATTGCCCGCATTATACCGACTTCCCTTGTCCTTTCATTCACAATGGCTGAGAAGATGGCCCAGGTAAGGAAGATAGACAGGATAGTAGAAATAAGGAGAGAGAGAATAAATATGCTGTTTATATCCCTGAGGGAATTAACAAGATTCTTCCCTATATCCCTTCTTGCCATTGTATCTACCTCAATGATATTGTCTTCTATGTCCCTTGACACCTTATAAGGATCATACCCCTTCTTTACCTTTGCAAAGATAATAGATATCTGACCTGGTTTGACATCAACCTTTCCATTTTTGATTATATCTTCCATGTTTTCATCGCTTATAAATATGGCATTGTCTAGTCCTGTGCCTGTCTTATCAAGGGAACCAACTATCCTGAAGGTATTCCCAAATAGAACACTATCGATCTCCATCAGGCCAAGGTTTATGTTCAGGAAGGACTCATTACCAGCTATTGCCTCTCCTTTTCTCAGTCTCCTTTTCAGCTTTTCCTTGAGCCAGGGAGTGACTATAAAATCTGAATCCTGATTAAAGGCCACAACAACCGTCTCAGGCACATCGCAGCAAAGTCCTGTTAATGTTACGAGATATGTCTGAGAGGTAAGCGTATCAATGCCCTTTATATCTTTAAGCCTTTTCATGATATTTCTGTCCATGTAGAATGGCTTGGCCTTATTCTCAAGTAGTACATCCTCTGCAGCCCCCCTCGTTCCTGCTGGAACAATGAGGATATCTGCTCCAAGTCTCTCGGAGGTCTTTCTGATGCTGGAACTCACATTAATCACAAAGGATAAAGAGAAGATAAAGATAGAGACAAGGAGACTTATTGATATTGCAAGGACAAAAGACCTAAGAGGCTTTCTCCTTAGATTTTTCTTTGCAATCTTTAGAAGGTTAATATTACCTCGCATTTATCATTTCTATGAGTCAATTGATTTCTTCTCAATTTATCTCTATTGAACTGTGAATTAAGTAAGGGTGCAGGAGAATCCTGCACCCTGCGGGTTTTATTTTTGGAACTACATCTTCCAGTTACTGTCAATACCACAGAGAACAGCGCTCCGATCGCCAAGCCCCATCCCCTTATGACAGGCCAGGCAGACAGATACCTGTTTTCCAACAATCTTTCTGGCATCGAAATCGTAGAGTTGAAGCATTCCATCTGTAATGTTTTTACCAGGTATTGGCTTACCTTCCACATCACAACCTTCTGTAGCCTGTCTTACCGTTAGAATTCCGTATTTACCATCAGGAGTTGGCATCATGTCATGGACCTGTCCGTCCACCATCTTTTCATCAATAAGTTTAAGGTTAGAGGCATCAAGAACCCATATCCTATCTGCTGCTGATTGGAATATGTACTTATCATCTTTGGTAAAGTACTGTCTGAATGGAATGGTCTTGCCAGGCTCTCCTGTGTGGGTTGCCTTTGCTATAACCTTCCATTCCCCCTTCTCAAGGGCTGGCAGGTCAACGAGAACGAGGTCAATCTTTCCTGTTGACTTCCCTTCCTTTGTTTCATTGATAGCTAAAAGGAACTTCTTTCCGTCATTTGAACTAGTACCATGAACAAACTGATATGTCCCTGGTTTGAAGCCAATGTCGCTCACATACATGCGTCTTTTGTGCTCCAGGGTCTTCTTATCAAAGATGTCAATATAACCCTCAGATCCCATGAATACAGGCATGTAATAGTGCTTGCTCTGACCGGATGCGCAGTAAACAGGCGGTTTCTTTGCTGGGGACCTCGGATCAGGGTCCATGGCAACATCCTTTATAACATTGCCTGTCTTAAGATCGGTCTTTCCGACATGCTGTTTTCCATTGGGATCAAGGACATAGGTTGACCAGAAAAGCACATTATGGTCTAAATTATCAATCCTCGG